>PWOG01000079.1 GCA_003557565.1 Desulfobulbaceae bacterium | reverse complement strand
CTGGTTTGCATTGACGTTGCGCTTGCCGTGCGGTATTGAGGGGCGATGAACAGTAAGGTCGATGCGCGGGCGCGTTCCGCCTTTCACCGCCTTACCCCGGATCTGGTGCTTGATCTGGTGGAAAAGGCCCTGGGTATTCGCTGCACCAATCTCTGCCGGCCCCTGGCCAGCTACATTAACCGGGTTTATGAACTGGAGGCCGAGGACGGGTCCGGGTTGGTGGTCAAGTTTTATCGGCCCGGCCGCTGGAGCCGCGACGCGCTTGCGGACGAGCACGACCTTTTGCTGGAGTTGGCCGGCCGGGAAATTCCGGTCATCGCCCCCATGCTGCTGGCGGAAGGGAGCAGTCTGGGCGAGCATCAGGGCACCTGTTTTGCGGTCTTTCCCAAATGCGGCGGCCGCAGTTGGGACGAGTACAACGAGGAGCAGTGGCTGGAAATCGGCCGCCTGCTCGGCCGCGTCCACGCGGTGGGGGCCGCCCGGATTCCCGCCGGGCGGATCGTCATGGCCCCGGACCGCTCCACCCGCCAGCAGGCGGATTATCTTTTGGCCGGCAAGTTCATCCCGCCCGATCTGGCCCCCCAGTTTGCCGACCTGACCACCGAGCTGATCGCCGCCATCAGCCCCCTTTTTGCCGGGGTCGAGATGATCAGCATCCATGGCGACTGCCACTTTTCCAACCTCATCTACCGGCCCGGCGAGTCCTTCTATCTCATTGATTTTGACGATATGGCCCTGGGCCCGCCGGTGCAGGATTTCTGGATGCTGCTGCCGGGCTACCGGGAAGAGAGCGGGGCCGAGATCGAGCTTTTCCTGGAGGGCTACGAAACCTTCCGGGACTTCGACCGCCGCACTCTCCGCCTGATCGAGCCGTTGCGGGCCATGCGCTATATCCATTACATTGCCTGGTGCGCCTACCAGGTGGCCGAGGAGGGGTTGAGCCGGGTGGTCCCGGATTTCGGTACCCGCGACTACTGGCAACGGGAACTGCGCGATCTTGGCGAGCAACTGGCCCGGATCAAGGCCGCGCCCGAGCCCCAGGGCAACTGGCGCTGAATGCGGATTCCGCTCTTCATGTAAAGCTTTTTAGCCATGATATTTACGGGTAGCCTGCAAATGTCATGGCTAAAAAACGGGTTGTCGCGGATAAAATCAATAAGGGGAGGTATCTACTCACCGGTTCCAGTTCGCCGGAAATCGTCCGGGGCAAAAGCGAAAACCTGGCCGGCCGGATTGCGACCGTCGAACTGTGGCCCTTCAAGCAAAGCGAATTCCAGGAAACGGGGCTTCCCGGCTGCTATCAGCTGCTTTTGACCAAAAACGTCGACCCCCGTGATTTTCTCGACCTGAAGCCGATACTGCCCTTGCCGAAAAGTCTGGAGATCTGGCGCCGCAGCGGTTTCCCCGAGCCGCTCATCGCCGGAGCCGAGCAGGGCGGCAGGTGCGGGAAGAGGTCTCCTTCACCGCTACTCCTCCTGGCCCTGGGTCTTGCAGATGATTCCAGGGTGCGGTGGCCGCTGTCGGTAAAATCCGCGATCAGCCGCCGGATGCGCGCCGTTTTCGCTGATCAGCAGGTGCTTGACATCCCGGCGCACTTCCTTGAGCCCTTCCAGGCGGATCTTCAGGTAGATAAGTGGAAAGACGGCGGAGTATTCGAGCCCGGCGCCTGTGACCGGCTTGTACAGGTCGGGCTGGCCCAACCAGGCGAAAAAGTTTTTGTAGGCGGCCCGCAGGGTTTGGCTCCGCTGCATTTTGCCGAGCGCGGTCCTCCAATAGGCCCAGCAGCCCATGCTTGCAGGCATAGCCGGAAAACAGATCCAGGTAGGTCTGGCGGTCGCCATCGTCGAAAAAAATAATGGCGCGATTATTACCGTGCTGGGTGACATGGTGGGGATAACCAGGGGCGATGATCCGGGCGGTTCTCGTGGCACGGAGAGAGACTATCGCACGCCGGGAAGCGTGGCAAGAAAACATGGGAGTGTCCGAGAAAATATGGGGGGTGTTCAGGGTTTCTCCAAGCTTTATGTTGCCGATTGCTCATAAGTCGGGCTTTGGCCGGCCCGGGCGGGACGCAAGCCCCTCAGCCGAGCAGCAGGGCCCCCGCCGCCGTGGCCAGGGCCACCACCAGCCAGGGTGCGGTTTTCCAGAAGTGGAGCAGGCCGAAAGCGGCCAGACCGATGATAAAGTCCGCCGGTTCTTGAATGCCCTTGCTCCAGACCGGATCGTAGAGGGCGGCCAGCAAGAGACCGACCACCGCGGCGTTGGTTCCCCGCAGGGCCGCCTGGGCCAACGGAATCCGGCTGAGCTTGGCCCAGAAGGGCAAGACGCCCTGGACCAGAAGCAGGGAGGGCAGAAAGATGGCGACCACCGCCCAGAGCCCTCCCAGCCAGCCACCGGGACCGACCGTCATGGCCGCGCCCAGGTAGGCGGCAAAGGTAAAAAGCGGGCCCGGTACCGCCTGGGCGGCCCCGTAACCGGCCAGGAAGTGATCATCTCCGATCCAGCCCGAGGTGACGACTTCGGCCTGGAGGAGCGGCAATACCACATGGCCGCCGCCAAAGACCAGGGAGCCGGAACGATAAAAGCCGGTGAAAACTTCCAGCAGGGGTGAAGTGGTCAGGGCGGCCAGCAGCGGCAAACCCGCCAGCAGAGAGAAAAAAGCTACCAGACAGATGACCCCGCTGCGCCGGGAGGGCAAGCGGGGATAATCATCGAATGACCCTCCGGTGGCGGTTCCCCGATAAAGCAGCCAGCCCACCGCCCCGCCAACGACAATAACCAGAATCTGGGTGAGGGAACCGGGCCAGGCCAGCACCACCATCGCCGCCAGCAGGGCTAGGCTTACCCGCTGACGATCGGGACAAAGCTGGACCGCCATCCCCCAGACTGCACTGGCCACCACCGCCACGGCGGCGATTTTCAGGCCCCGCAGCCAGCCGGCACTCTCCAGTTCACCAAAGGTAACCACCCCGTAAGCAAAGGCGATCATCAATACCGCCGAAGGCAGGGTAAAGCCCAGCCAGGCCGCCAGCCCACCCGGCACCCCGCCCCGCATCAGGCCGACGGCGTAGCCCACCTGGCTGCTGGCCGGCCCGGGGAGAAACTGACAAAGGGCGACCAGGTCCGCATAGCTCTCTTCCCGCAGCCACTGGCGCCGCCGCACGAACTCTTCGCGAAAGAAACCCAGGTGGGCCACCGGCCCTCCGAACGAAGTCAGGCCCAGCCGCAGAAAAATCCAAAAAATCCCAATGGTATTTCGCCAGGGGTTGTCCGCCATCTCTTGTTGCTCCTTGCAATAATCCATTCTACTTCGGGGGGAATTTGCGCACCTGGGTCTGCAACTCCCGTTGCAGCTCCCCGAGCTGCCGCTCCACCAGGTCCAGCACCTCATGGCCAGCAGCGGTGAGATAATAGCGGCGGGGGGCCTTGGGGCCCCGCTCCGAATCCACCTCGCTGCGCAGCCAGCCGTGCTTTTCCAGCCGCTTGAGCAGCGGGTACAAAGTCCCCGGGCTGACGTTATAACCATGGTGCTGCAGCTCCTGGAGCATCCACTGCCCCACCACCGGCCCTTCGGCCGCGTGATGGAGAATATGGATCTTCCAGAACCCCAGCAGAATTTCCTTGTTGATCAAGGCATTAGTATCCATTACGCAAAACGTAATCGCTTTTCGTAATACAGGCAACTTTTTTCCAGCAAGGCCCTGACCCATCGCCGTCATCGAAAAACTTGGCCGGAACCGGAATAGCAGCAAAGCTCCGGTTTGCATTGACGTTGCGCTTGCCGTGCGTTATTGAGGGGCGAAGAACAGTATGGTCGATGCGCGGGCGCGTTCCGCCTTTCACCGCCTTACCCCGGATCTGGTGCTTGATCTGGTGGAAAAGGCCCTGGGTATTCGCTGCACCAATCTCTGCCCGCCCCTGGCCAGCTACATTTTGTCACGGTGTAGCAGGGGACAGGGACTGGGGCCTGTTTTTTGCGAAGGGATTCAGGCGGCTGGGGTATTGCATGCTCTTTTGCCGCTCAGTGGCGCAAAATGCGGGCATCTGCCGAAATCTGGCCGTTTTGGGGGTGCCTTTTTCGTTGACATGCCGGTCGACAGCCGTTCTTGACAAAAATGTCGGCTTTATATGGGCAAGTTGCACGAGGTTGTCGCTGATGCCCTTTTTTTTGCCAGGGCGGCCGAAAGCGGATACCTGACACCTACCCACAGATTTTGTTGGGGAGCCGAAACTTCTATGCCTCATCGATCGCAAGGGGTTGGCCGTTTTGTGAAGCCGACCGGGCCGGAAAGAGTTTGCGTGGTGCGGGTTGAGGCCGGCCAGGCCGGGAGGACGGTGCTGGATTTTGTCGCCGGGCGGTTTACCTATCTGGCTCGGGAGCAGTGGGTGCTGGAATTGGCCGCCGGGCGCTTGCGGGTAAACGGCCAGCCGGTGGCCCCGGAGCAAATTCTTGCCGCTACCGACCGGGTTTCCTACCAGGGAGCGGAGTTGGCGGAACCGCCGGTGGCCTCGGACTTCAGCGTGGTTTATGAGGATGATGATCTGCTGGTGGTGAACAAACCGGCCCCGTTGCCCTGTCATCCCGGCGGGCGTTATTTCCGCCATACCCTTTGGTGGTTGCTGCGGGAGAGGGGAGGGTTGGCCAAGCCGCTTTTGGTCAACCGGCTGGATCGGGAAACCTCCGGCCTGGTGGTGGTGGCCAAAAACCGGGCGGCGGCCCGGGACTGCGCCCGGCAGTGGCAGGAGCAGCAGGTTGAGAAAAAATACCTGGTCCTGGTGGAGGGCGAGTTCCCCCCCGACCAACAGGCGGCCACCGGCTTTTTGGCCCCGGACCCCAACAGCCGGATTCGCAAGAAAAGCCGGTTTTTCCCCCAGGGCCAGCCGGTTCCCGCCGGGGCCGTGCCATGCGCCACCCATTTCCGGCGTCTCGCCTTTCAGCGAGGAATCAGCCTGCTGGAGGCCCGGCCGCTGACCGGGCGTTGCCACCAGATTCGCGCCACCCTTTGCAGTCTGGGTTTCCCGGTGGTGGGCGACAAGATCTACGGCCTGGATGAAGAATTGTTTCTCCGCTTCCTGGCCGACCACCTGACCCCCACCGACCACCACCAATTGCGACTGCCCCGCCAGGCCCTGCACAGTGCCGGCCTGAAAATGCGCCACCCCGCCGATCAGCGTCCCCTGGAGTTTTCCTGCCCGCTACCCCAGCAAATGGCCGAGCTGCTCCCGTAGCCATCCGGGGGGGGTGGTGCCAGAAACAAAAACAATCGCGTTCAGCTCAATTTTCGCCGGATTTTCGGTGGGGTGTTTGGTCTTGCATCAGGGCGGCTACCTCGGCCATGCGCCGGCCAAGGTTTCTGGCGGTGGCAATACCTGTGGTGTCGCCCTGGTAGCCATCGGGATGGTTGGCCCAGCCGGTTCCGCCGAAATGATCGCCATCGCCGACAATGATCATGTCGTGGATCATCATGGCCGCATGTACCGCCTGAATGGTCAACTCTTGACCGCCGTTGCGCGAACCTCCCACCGTGATGACGCCGCCCAGCTTGTTTTTAAACATAAAACCGTTGCGCCTGAAGAGTACTGTGCGGTCAAGAAAGGCCTTGGCCTGACTCGACATGCAGCCCATATAAACCGGGGTGGCCACGATGATTCCTCCCACTTCGGGGGCGGCGAGCTTGGGGATAAGCTCCTGGAAATCGTCCTGTTGGCTGCATTGCACCCCCTTTTTGCAGGTGTCGCAGGCTAGGCAGCCTTGAAAACGCAGCGCTGCCAAGTCAATGACCTCTATCTCCAGGTTATTACCCACAGCCGCAGCACTCTCCATGAGCTGATCAAGACATTGCTCCAGGAGAAAATGGGTGGATTTGTTCTTTCTGGCGCTGCCCGAAACACCGATTATTTTCATAATGTTATTTCCTTTTCCTTGAGAGTATACCGAAAGCTCGCATTTGTTGCGGCGCAGTGCAATCTAAGTGATTATAAAAAGCAGGTCAAGATTGTGCGTCCTATCCTCGTTGCATTCGTGCCGCTCAAGTAGGAGCCCACGGACCTTACAGGTAAAACCGCGCTTTCCTTTGCCTGGACCGACAGCCGGGGGCAAAGCCATCATCTGGCCGACTATGCCGGCCACTGGCTGCTGTTGGTTTTTCACTCGAGGATGATGAATATCGTCTTAAGGTAACGGAAAAAACCGGTGTTGCCGGGCGTCGGTGACGAAAACCCGGACTCCGGGCTCTCACCCCGAAGGAGCCTGAATTTTTAGCCGGCAGTTATAATGCGGGGAATTACCCTTCGGTGTGGACCGTGACCTTGTTGCGGCCGTCCAGTTTGCTGGTGTACAGCGCCCGGTCGGCGGCCTGCATCAAGTCGTCGGCGTTTTGGTGCACGTCTTCGTTTATGGCCAAACCGATGCTGACCGTGCCCCCGATCTGGTTGCCAATAAAGGTGGTTTTGGTTTCGGCCACCGCCTTGCGGATACGTTCAGCCGCCGCTTCGGCCTGTTGCCGCGTGGTATTGGGCAGCAGGGCGATGAATTCGTCGCCCCCATAACGGGCCACGGTGTCCGACCCTCTGAGTTCTCCATGTATGGTTTCCCCCAGCAGGCGAATGAGCCGGTTGCCGGCCTCGTGGCCGTGGTTGTCATTTATCGTTTTGAGGTTGTCGGCGTCGATCATCATCAGGGCCAGTGGTTGCATATTGCGCCCGGCCCAGGCTATTTCCTGGTTCAACACCTGGCGAAAGCCCCTAATATTGAGCAGCCCGGTCAGTTCGTCGCGCTGGGACTGATCGGTGAGAACCTGCTTGGCATAATGGATATCCGAAGCCAGCATGGTGGTGAGGTAGGCGACCAGCAGCAGCGGGGTAAAGCGGATTATCAGATCAGAAAGCATGGCCAGCGAGAAGACCTCGGTACCGCTTTGCAGATAGGCCATATAAAAGTAAATGGTGGTGATCAGCACCAGTTCGAGCAGGGTCATCAGTTTGCCCAGGGTCAGGGCGCTGGTGATCAGGATCAAAAGGAATACATTGATCAACGGGCTCTCGGTTCCCCCGGTGTGCCAGCTGGCGACAGTGGCAAAGAGGATCATCGCCCAAGTATCCACCGCCAGCTTCCAGCGGTAGGTACGGTCAAAAAAGTTGAGATACCGGAAGCCCAGCACGAAACCGCCGAAGAGAACCATGGCACCGATCAGCGCCGGTTCGTTGCTGATTTGCGCCCAGGGAGACTGGGAATAGAGCAGCACCAGCACCAGCAGCAGCCACTGTAACTCGCCAAGACTGCGGGAAAAACCACGCAATTCCATCTGTGCCGGGTTAACCAGATGCTGCTTTTCCTCGTGGGTGACGTCAATCACGATGATCACCTTTCGCTTATTAACGTTGATAGGCTAAATAGCTAAAATACAAGCCTTATATCACGAAAGGGACTAAAAAGACAAACCTTTCCTTGCGGTCATCAGCTTTTATTGAGTGGTGCCGGGTCGTTGGCCGTTTTGATTTCTGTCGTTGTCGGCTCCAGTTACCATATCGGCAAGTTTTCCGCCGTACTCCTTCAATTGCGCGGCCATGGCGCTGAGCTCTTCAAGCGAGGTCGACGGTTGGAAAAAACCCCATGGATGGAATTTCTGTTTCTGTTGTTGGCTGTTTTTTTTGTATCCTGATCAAGGAAGAGGAGGATGAGCTGTGTCCGGAAAATTCCGGAGCTTGTCCAACACTGAAGTTTTTCGGAGCTTTTATAACATGGACAAACTGTTCGAGATCATCAGGGGGCGTCAGGCCCCTGGTGTTCTGATCTTCGACCAGAACCAGCGCCTGCTCTATTCCAACCCCGAGGCCCTGGAGCTGATCCCCGGAATACTGCCGGCCGAGTCCGCGGGGGGTGATTCCTCGGCTGTTCCTGCCGAAATGGTGGGGCTTTGTCGACAGGTGGGCGGGGTTTCCGGTGATGACTCGCCAGGCCGGGAGTGCCGGCTGGAAAAGACCTGCGCCCTGATGTCTAATGGCCGTCAGCAGATGGTTTCCATGCGTGCCTTTTTGCTCAACCGCCATGGCGATGCCGGGGGGGCTGATCATGTAATGGTGCTGGTGGAAAAAGTGGTGGAGAACCACCGGCGCGATTTCGCCAAAATCCAGCAGGAATATAATCTGTCCCGGCGGGAGCTCGATGTGCTCCGGGAGCTCTGCGCCGGCCTGACCAACCGGGCCATTGCCGAAAAGCTTTTTATTTCCGAACATACGGTCAAGGACCACTTAAAGCACATTATGAAGAAATTGAATGTCTCTTCCCGCAACGGCATCCTCGCAGCTTTAAGCCCTTGAGCAGGGAGGCGGCGGGCACCGGCGCCAGCACGCTGTGGTGCAAAAATCGGATCAAAACCCTACCTTCGAGGGATTTACTTCCCATGTTGGCGAGGGTAATCAGTATTCCTGGATCATTAACGCCTTGCTCGAAAGGTACATAACCGCAATCAGGAGGGAGAATATGGAAAACGGGGAGAAAAGGAACTG
Organism: Desulfobulbaceae bacterium; assembly: GCA_003557565.1. GTDB lineage: Bacteria > Desulfobacterota > Desulfobulbia > Desulfobulbales > Desulfurivibrionaceae > Desulfurivibrio. The sequence continues at coordinate 6,584 of PWOG01000079.1, read as the reverse complement.
CCCGCGGATCAGTTTACGGCAACCGGTGGCCTTTGTGCCCAGTATGAACAGGGGCTGGAGGAGGGATAACTGTCCGGCCTGGAATGGTTGGGGGGTCGACCTGGGTTCCAGCGGGGTCGGGCTGGAAGCTGATTTCGCGCTGGAAAAAGGGGACCTGGTTAAACTGATGCTCCCCATCCCGGACCAGGAAGTTTGCCTGCCGGTATATGCCGAGGTGATTTGGACGGCCGGGGAAAATGGTTACTGCCGGGCGGGCTTGAGCTTTTTATGATCGGCGCCGCAGTTTGTGGCGCCTACAAAAGCAGAGTGATGAGATTATTTGAGCTTTTGCCCCAGTTCTGCTAGCCTTTTTAGTAGGATCGTAAAGGTGGTGCGCAATTGAAACTGCAGGTAACTAAAAAAGGAGGACAGGTTATGAACAAATTTGGAGCAGGACTGGCTACGCTGTTGATTACTTTGGGTTTTTCGCTGAGCGCCGCCACGGGTGCTTTTGCCGAAAGCCGCGCTTTTCAGTTGAGCTTGACCCCGGATATTGCGGTGCATGATCGCGATGTCCATATCAGGGGGGTGTCGCTGGGAATCTGGAGTGAAAATCCCCAGAAAGCCCTGGCCCTGGGAATCGTGAGCGGCAGCACCGGTGAAAGCGCCGGGTTCAGTTGGAGTTTGTTGGCCAACTATGCCGACAGTTACCGGGGGGTTCAATGGGCGCCCGTTAACTATACCCGGGAAAATTTCCTGGGCTGGCAAAGCGGAATCGTCAATTATACCGACCAGGACTTCGTGGGTTTGCAGACCGGTCTGGTGAACTATGTCGGCAATCTCAAAGGCGTTCAGCTGGGTGTGGTTAATTACGCCGAAACGGCATCCACCGGCCTCCAACTCGGGCTCGTCAACGTGATCCGGGAAAACAGGTGGTTCACCGAGTTGCCCAATGCCCTGGCGCCGGGCATGGTTTTCGTGAACTGGCGGTTTTAATAAGCAAGGGAGTGGACCCTTGGCAACATAAAACAGGAGGATGCTTATGACACACCAGGACGCAAAGACTTTTTTGGCGGGATTATGCCTGGCCGCGCTGCTGTCTGGAGGCAGCCTGGCCGCCCCCGGGATGGCCTTTGGCAGCGGCTGCGCTTCCGGTGGTAAAGCTCCCCAGAGCAGCGACACCACCAACGGCGACGACGTAGAAGGAGACGAAGGAGAAGAAGGAGAAGAGGAAGACGTTGACGGAAACGGTGCTTGAACAAGTGGCTGAGCTTAGGCCGGCCAAGGACGCAGGTTGCGTCCTCAAAACAAGCGGTACATTTTTTGGTTGCACCAATCAGGCAGGAGGGTCTTCACGGCCTCCTGCCGATTTTTTGTAAGCGATCATTGAGCGCCGCCGAAAGCGGCGTTCGAATTTTCATATTTTCAATCAAGACCGGAAAGCCAGATGAACAGTTTCGCCGTGCCGTTGGAGGATATTTTTTCCGCCTGTTATCAACTGATTGCCCGCAAAGCGTGGTTCCAGCTGGTCCGGGAACTGGGCGGGGTCGAGCAGTGGGCTAATCTGCCTGGTATCGTTCACTCCCGGACTGATGAACTGGCGCTGCCGCCCTTTGCCGGAGAACTGGCCAATCTGGAGGCCGCCGTGCATGCCTGTGGGGCAATGCAGGAACAACTGCCGCACCGGGTGACGGAAAAGACCCTCAACCCCTCCCTGCGGATCTTTAATCTCCACTGGCAGGGCTTGACCGCCGCCCTCGAATCAGTTGATCTGAAAAATTTTTCCCCGGCTGCCGGGGCGGAAACCGTGCTGGTCTGGCTTGATCCCCGCCAGGGAAAGGTTCGAACCCGGCCGGCCACGGACAATGATCTGCTGGCCCTGAAAATCATCGCCGAAAAGCTGCCCATTGGTCCCACTGCCATGGAGCACGGGGTGGCGGTGGCCAATCTCCACCGGGCGGTTGATCTGGCCCGCAACAAAGGGCTGATTCTGGTCCCGGAAAGTTTGCTGGTTCGGGACCGGCAGCGGTTTGTCGCCCAGGGAAAGGACTTTGAGCGATTTTTAAAGCCCCGGGGCTTTACCCTGCAGTGGCATGTCACCCAGGCCTGCGATCTGAACTGCAAGCACTGCTACGATCGCAGTTCCCGCCAGGCGGTTTCTTTGGAGCGAGCATTCAGGGTTCTTGACGAACTGGAAAGCTTTTGTGAGTCCCGCCAGGTGAGGGGAAAGGTGACCTTTACCGGGGGCAATCCCTTGCTTTATCCCCATTTTGATGACCTGTACCGGGAAACCGTGAAAAGGGGTTTTCCGGTGGGTATTCTGGGTAATCCCACCTCCCGGCGGCGCCTGGAGGAATTGATCGCCATCCAGCCGCCGTCCTTTTACCAGGTAAGCCTGGAGGGGCTGCCGGAACACAACGACTTTGTCCGTCAGGCCGGCTACTTTGATCGGGTGATGGAGTTTCTGCCCGTTTTGAAAGACCTGGACATCCCCTCCCGGGTAATGCTCACCCTGACCCGGGATAACCTGGAGCAGGTGCTGCCTCTGGGCGAGATTCTCCGCGACCGGGCCGACATTTTTAACTTCAACCGCCTGTCGGCGGTGGGGGAGGGAGCCCGGTTGCTGATGCCCGAACCGGAAGATTTCCGGGCCTTTCTGTGGGAGTATCAAAAGAAGGCGGGGCACAACCCGGTTCTGGGCTTCAAAGACAACCTGATCAACATCATCCGGGACGAACAGGGTCGCAAACCCTTTGGGGGCTGTACCGGCTTCGGCTGCGGCGCCGGATTCAATTTCGTCACCCTGCTTTCCGATGGCGAGATCCATGCCTGCCGCAAGTTTCCCTCCCTGTTGGGCAACATTTTCCGGCACGGCCTGGCCGGGGCCTACGATTCCCCGGCCGGCCAGCTTTATCGGGGCGGCAGCGCCGCCTGTCGAGGCTGCAAACTGCTGCCCTCCTGCGGGGGGTGTCAGGCGGTCATCTACAGCCTGGGTCTTGATCCCTCACAAGACCGTGATCCCTACTGCTTTTATGCGCAAGCCCCACGGCAATCGGTTTAGTTCCCCGTAGACGTTCAGCCGCACCGCGTCTTCGGACGATCAGCCAGGCTTGCCTGCAAGGGGCGCACTGCGCTTGTTTGATCGCCTGCACTTGCATGGGGGTGGATTTAAAAATTATGGAGGTAGGTTTTGTACAAGTTGGCTTTTTTTGTCCCCCTGGAATATGCCGAAAAGGTAAAGGAGGCGGTGTTTGCCGCCGGCGCCGGGCGCATCGGCGATTACGATGCCTGCTGTTTTCAGACCCCGGGTACCGGCCAGTTTCGCCCCCTGGCCGGCGCCAACCCACACACGGGCAGGGTGGGGGAACTGGCGCGGGTGGTGGAGTTGAAGGTGGAGCTGGTGTGCTCCGATGAACTTATCCGTGAGGCCGTGTGGGCCCTGAAAAGGGCCCACCCATACGAGGAACCGGCCTACGAGGTATGGAGGTTGGAAGACCTCTGAAAGTTAATCCCTGCTTTGCTCTTCCTTGTTTAACTTCTTGAACCAGATCTCGAGTTGTTTGCCTGCGGCCTCACGCCCGCCGAGACCGAACGCCAGGGCAAAAGCGACGGCCACGCTGCCGATGGTCAGCCCAAAGGCCAGGCGCACGATGTCGTCGGCGATTCCCATTTGCCGCAGGCCCATGGCCACGACCAGGCCGATTATCGCCACCCGGGCCAGCATTGCCAGAAACTCATTGGTGCCGGCGGACAAAAGTGCCCGGTAGGCAATGGTGGCCAGGAAACTGCCCACGGCCAGGACCACCACACCCAGGGCGATCTGGAAGGCGAACTGGGTCAGCTGGGTCAGCAGGTCGGACACCCGTTGCAGTTCGAGCATTTCCACGGCGGAAATGGCGGCGCCCAGCATGATGAAGATGAAGGTGACATAGGCGACCAGTTTCGATAAGGTGAATCCTTCACTGAATGCCTGATCGATTCCCAGTTTGGCCGGAAGCTCATCGGCGCCGAGGTTTTTAAGCAAATCGCCGATAATGCCGACGACGAAGCGGCCGATGAAAAAGGCCACGACCAGAATCAGCGCCGCCCCGAGGATATTGGGGATGGCCCGCATCAGTGCCTCAAGCATGGCGGTGGCGGGAACCGATATGGCCTCCAGCCGCAGGGCATCGAAAGCCACGATCAGTAGCGGGACGAAAATAATGATGAAAACCAGCTGCCCGAGCAACCGCGACAGGCTGAAGCCCTCGGCCAGGCCCAGTTGGGGGTTGAACCTGTCGACCCCTTTGAGCAGCAGCGTGACCATGCTGCTGGCAATCTGCGCCAGGATATACCCCAGAACACCGATCAGGATGGCGGCCAGGATATTGGGAATGGCGCTGAGAAGGGCGGTGAACATGTCACGGACCGGGGCCAGGGCGTCCGCCACGCCCAGGATGTCCAGCACCAGCAGAAAAAGGGAGATCAGCAGGACGTAGCGCAGAATTTGCACCAGGATGCCTTCCATCTTGACCGCAGGCTCTTCCTTCTCGCCCTGCAGGCGCTGGTCCAGCTTGATCAGGCCCAGCAGCTTGGCCACGCTGCGGCAGACCACCTCGATCAGCAGCCAGCCAAGACCCAGCACCACAAGAGCGGCCAGAATGCTTGGCAGATATTCACCAATTGTATTCACAAAAGGCTCAAAAAATTGACGTATAGCATCCATAACTCACCTCCTTTCTTGGGTTTTTAATCATGAAAATGAAGAATACAGGGTGCAGCCCAGGCCAGCTAATAGCCCTCTTTTTTGTCAGGGCTATTAATTTTCATGGAGAAACACTTAGCCCATCAACATGACATCACAGCATGGTTTACCGGTCAAGTGCAATTTTGCCCACTTGGACGAAGGCGCCGGATGCTGAGAAAAATAGCTTTACACCGCCAAAACTACCATCCATCATAGTCAAAGAAAGATTTCTCCATTCTGCAGCGCAATAGTCCCGGTGCCCAGGAGTAAAACATGAGCAAAAGAGAACTTCGGTTGACTGTTCCAGGCATGACAAGTGATCATTGCGCCGGCGTCATTTCTTCGGCGATTGGAAACGTCGGTGGTGTGCAGGATATTAACACCGACATTGTCACCAGCCAGGTGCGGGTCGTTTATGTGCCCGAAGAAACCGACGTGCAGCGCATTCGTCAGGTGGTGGAAGGCGCCGGCTACCAGGTGGCGTCAGTGCAGGAACCAACATTATAGGGTAAGCCGAGTCCCTGGGAAAGAGTGGGGTGAACAGCACCGCGTCAGGGATCATTAAAAAGCGTTTTGGATAATAAAACCATGGAGACTGCCATGAAATCACGGTTTGTTTTTTCAACGCCTGCTTTTGTTATGTTCCTGACCGTTGGCATGTTGAGTGTTTTTGCGGCATCGCCGGCCATTGCCCAAGAGGGCGACCAGTTGTTTGCCCCCGGCTCCTTTGAAGCCCCCCAGGTCTGTGCCGGCTGTCACCGGGACATTCACCAGCAATGGTCCAGTTCCATGCACGCCTATGCCTGGAATAACATGTGGTACCGAGAGGATTATGAGCAGGCGCACCAGGAAACCGATGGGGCCACGGACATGCTGTGCGGACCCTGCCACGCTCCCATCGCCGCCAAAACCGGACAACTGCCGCCCCACGACGGCAGCGAATTCGACTCAATTTCCGAACAGGGCGTCTCCTGCGATTTCTGCCATACGGTTACAGGGCTGGAGCGGCCCTACAACATGGGGCATCTTTCCAGTCCCGGCCGGGTGAAAAGGGGGCCCAGAGGCGACGGCCGGGAGTTGTATCATGCCGTGCAATATTCAGAACTCCACACCCAGGCCGAATTCTGCGGTTCCTGCCATAACGTGATTCACCCCGCCACCGGGGTGGCGATTATCGACACCTACGATGACTGGAAAGACAACGAATATGGCCAGAACAATATTACCTGCCAGGATTGCCACATGACTCCCACCCCGGGGGTGGGGGAAAATCCCGGCCGGGCGGCAATGATGGGGCAGCAGCGGGATAACGTGGCGTTCCATGCCTTTGGCGGCGGCAGCTCCTATGTGCAGGATTATCTCGGCCATGAAGAACAGGCCGAACGGGCCAGGGAGCGGCTCCGGGCTGCGGCGGAACTGGAAATTTTTCAACAGGTGGGGGAGGGCTCCACCCTGGAGTTGACGGTGGATGTCCATAACGTGGGCGCGGGCCATAAAATACCCACCGGGGTGACCTATATCCGCAAGATGTGGCTGCACGTGGAAGTGCTCGACGAGGCGGGCGAGACGGTCTACAGCTCGGGCCATATCGGTGCCGACAACCATGTCGACCCCGAGGCGGTGTTTTTTCGCCTGCTCTTTGAGGATGAGCAGGGCGAGTTGACCGGCAAGAGCTGGCGGGCCCAGGGTATTGGTTATGACCGGCGGATTGCGGCCAAGTCCACGGAGCGGGAAGTGTATCGGATACCCCTGTCGGCCAAAGGAGAGTACACCGTCAATACCCGCTTGATGTACCGTTCCTTCAGCCAGGCCACCATAGACCGTTTGGAGCAGACCCTTGACAGACCTCTGCCGCCCTTGGAAAACGTGGAAATGGCTT
>PWOG01000115.1 GCA_003557565.1 Desulfobulbaceae bacterium | reverse complement strand
TGAACAGAGCGCAACATTCCAGATTCATCATGTTGCTGTTGCAGAGTAGAGGGGACGTACAAAAAATTATAAGTTTCCCCGTTCTGTCTTTTCGTTGAGCGACCAAGAATACCGACTTGACGACTTCATAGCCCCCGCTCCAGTTGCTTTCCTGCTGGAGCGGGGGTTTTTTGTTGACATCTCAATGCTTTTGCCTAACTTTGACGTTTTCCTGCAAGAACAACAGCTCAATCTATGAGTCCAGCCGATGACGACGAGGAGTCCGTCATGCCACGACAAGCCCGCATAGATGCCCCCGGAATTGCTCATCACATTATCTGTCGGGGGGTTGATCGGTGCAGGATTTTCAAAGACAACGATGACCGAGACCACTTCCTGAGTCGGCTCTCCGCCCTGCTGACTGACTGCGATGCCAGGTGTTATGCCTGGGCCTTGATACCAAACCATTTTCACCTGCTGCTACGCACTGGAACCACCCCGCTGACCACCATAATGCGCCGGTTGCTCACCGCTTATGCCATCTACTTTAATCGCCGCCATCGCCGCTGCGCCCACCTGTTCCAGAATCGCTACAAATCCGTAATCTGCCAGGACGAACCATACTTGCTTGAACTGGTGCGTTATATCCACCTCACTCCCCTGCGCGCCCGCCTGGTGGCCGACCTTGCCGGGCTGGAGCGCTATCGTTACAGTGGCCATCGTCAACTGTTGGCAGCGGACGCGGATTGGTTGGATGCGGATTTTGTGCTGAGTCTCTTTGCCGCACGTCCCGCCGAGGCCCGGCGCGGCTACAGGACTTTTATCGTAGAGGGGCTGGCAGGTCAGGATACGCCGGCCGGGCAGGGCAAAGACAAAACCGGCAAGCCGCGGCCGCAAGTGCAGCAGGCAGTGGATACCAATGATTTCGCAACCAGGGAAGCAGCCGCAGCGGGTTAAAGCCCGCAGTCTGCTCTGTTATTGGGCGGTAAATGAACCGGGCTTGACCACCACCGCTCTGGCCCGGCTACTTTCCCGCAGCCAGCCGGCGGTCAGCCAAGCTGTGCGCCGGGGCCAACAACTGGCCCGACAGGAAGGCTGGCAACTGGAGAAACTTATAAATTTATGAACGTCCCCGCCTGTATCGTTTACGTTATTTCTTGCCGACCAAAACGTGGTGTAGTATTGTCATCATGTGTGACAAAAAACGGGGGTGTTTCTTCATGATTGAGCGCGAGGCGGAAAATTTTCTGACTTCCTGGCTGGCCAGGAAGCAACGTAAGCCGATGGTGCTGCGGGGCGCCAGGCAAGTTGGCAAGTCAACCCTGGTACGGCGGTTTGCTCGGGAAAAGGGGCTGATCCTCAACGAGATCAACCTTGAAAGGCACCTGCTGCTGGACGAGCTGTTCAAGACCACCGAAATCCCGAATATCTGCCGGGAGCTTGAAGCTATTACCGGTAACGACATCAGGGCCGAAGGCAGTCTGCTCTTTCTCGACGAAATTCAGGCTACTCCCCATGCTCTGATGGCCCTGCGCTATTTCCACGAGGAATTACCGGAACTGCCCGTCATCGCCGCCGGTTCACTGCTGGAATTCACCCTGGCCGAGCACTCATTTTCCATGCCGGTGGGACGGATTGTTTACTACCACCTGTACCCGCTCTCCTTCACTGAATTTGTCAACGCCCTGGAACCATCTTCGGCGCGCTATCTTTCCGAACTGACCCCCGCCACGCCGCCACCCGCCGTCGCCCATCGGAGGCTTTCCCAACTGCAACGCCAATTCTTTTTTGTGGGAGGCATGCCGGAAGCGGTTGCCGACTACCGGGAGCATGGCTCCCTGGCTTCGGTGGCCGAAATCCAGCGCTCGATTATCGGCACCTACCAGGATGACTTTGCCAAATATGCCCGCCGTGACGACCTGTTGCTGCTCCAGAAGGTGTTGGCGTTCGTGCCCGGCGCTCTGGGCAGGAAGGTCAAGTTCAGCGCCATCGACCGGGAACAGCGGGCAGCCAAAGTCAAGAAAGCCGTTGAATTGCTGGTCAAAGCCCGGGTTTGTCACAGGGTGTGCCACAGCCATGGTACCGGAGTGCCGCTGGCGGCCGAAGCCAGTGAGTCGATTTACAAGCTGCTGTTTCTGGATATCGGCCTGGCCAATCATCTTCTTGGTCTTGACTGGACGGCGATAAGCGGGATGGACGACCGGCAACTGGTCAACGAAGGGGGCCTGGCCGAGCAGTTTATCGGCCAGCACCTGGTGAATATCTCGCGGGGGCTGGAGCCGCCACGGCTGCACTACTGGCTGCGGGAAGGAAAAAGCGCCAACGCCGAGGTTGATTATGTGATCTCCCGGGGCCGGCGGATCGTTCCGGTCGAGGTCAAGGCGGGCAAAAGCGGTTCCCTGAAGTCCTTGCAGCACTTCATACACCGGAGAAAACTGAAGCTGGCGGTGCGCTTTGACTTGAATCAGCCAAGCTGCCAGGAGGTGGCCCACACGATAACCACCGGAACCGGTAACGAAGAGGTGAGATTCACCCTGCTCTCCCTCCCCCTCTATGCGGTGGACGAACTGCCGCGAATTATTGACGGCTACCCGGGACATACGGGACATACGGGGTCAAATCTTTATCCTTGACACTAGCTGCAGTTAGTGTCAAGGATAAAGATTTGACCCCGTATGTGGACCCCGTTTAGCCTTTCAGCAATTTCCACCATCTGGTTTTGGTGAAATCGTTACTATTTTCATTGGCGGCATCGTAGCGGCTTAAATAATCGCCCACCATGCGGTCCGGCTCATAGCCCAGCGCCCGGGCGTAGAGGTCCAGGTAACCCCGCAGGTAAACCCGGGCCGGAAGCCTGGGGAAATCCTCTTCCTCGATATACTCCAGGTAGCGGGTGCTGACATTGGTAAGGCCGGCGACATCCTTGATGGTTAAGTCCTTCTTCACCCGCAATTCCTGGAGCACCGGGCCGGTGAATGCGCTGATTTCGGCGGGGGGCGGCTCCAGTTTGTCTGGCATTTGCAGCTCGGGGCCGGCATTTGATGGTCTGGCTCCGGGGCTGGGGCTTTCCAGCGGCTCCTCGGTCATCTGCTCCTCCCAGGACTGCTCGGCCCTGGTCTGGAACTGCTCGTCCTCGGCCGGGTTTTGCTGTCGGTCGGCCGCTTCTTCTCCATCCACCTCCTGGCCGAACAGAAATTGATCATACTCATTTCGGCTCTGCTCGCGGGATAGCGTGCGGTAGGCCTCTTCGATCTGTTGCCTGATGGTCTCGATCTCGGATTCGCTCATCAGCGAGTAGATGGCGATGGAATCCTGGCTGTAGGTTGCCCGGGCCCTTTCGTAGGCCTGTTCAATCTCCCGGCCGGTGGCCTGCCGGCTAAGCTCCAGGATTTCGTAATGATTGAGATCGGTTATTTTGTTGCGCATAATGACCTCTCAGGACGTGCGGTTCACCAGTTGCTCTTGGTTCAAGAGATTGTGCACGATGTTCTCCAGGCATTTTGCCGGCCGGGAGTGGGGGTGTTCAACGGTCAGTGGCCGCCTGCTCCTGATCGACTGCCAGACGCAGTCATCATACTCGACATATCCAGGATACTCCATGTTGATGCCGAAATAAACACTGCCGGCACTCTTCATGGAAAAGCCGATCTGGACATCCTCCTTGGTGCGGACCTGATTTAAAATCAGCTTGGGCTTGAATTTCACCATCTCCCGCTCGAGCATCTCCCCGGCCTCCAGCTCCATTTTCTTGACACACTGGATAAGATCGTAGGGGGTGCGGATACCCCAGGTATTTTTCCGGTCCTTGGCCGCGTCCACCACGTCCCTGATTTGCTGGGTTGCCACTATCGTCCTGAATCTGCGGTAGAAAGCGCTTTTGATGAAACGGTAGGTATTTTCGATGGAGGTGGGTTCGGGCAGCACCACCAGGATCCCCTCGTTGGAAAAGAGGAAAAAATCGAGGACATTGTAGGAAGTACCCGCGCCCAGGTCGAGAATTATATGGTCGGCGTCTA
>PWOG01000231.1 GCA_003557565.1 Desulfobulbaceae bacterium | reverse complement strand
CTGGAAGGTCAAGGTCACCATCCGGGCCGACGAGTTGGACGAACTGGGGATGGGGCTGGATTTCCGTGACCTCAAGGCGGCGCTCAAGGTGATCGTCGACGATCTGGATCATCGTGACCTCAACGAACATCCGGCTTTCCGGCAGGAGAACCCTTCCTCGGAAAACATCGCCCGCTATATCTTTACCGAACTGAAAAAAAGCCTGAGCAGCGAACGCTACCGCCCTTATAAGGTCACCGTCCTGGAAACCGACGCCTGCGGGGTCAGTTACTCGGAAGAAGGCTGGTAAACGGCACCCTGTGACCGCTTGCCCTTCGGCCCCCGTGGTCACTTACGAAGGCTGAGCCAGGGAAAACCGACCGGCGACGAGCCGGTCCAACCCAAATCAGCGGGGAATCCGCCCAGTGATGACCTCCGTGGAACTGCAAGTATCGGAAATATTTTACAGTATCCAGGGCGAATCCAGCCATGCCGGTTACCCCTGCGTTTTCATCCGCCTGGCCGGCTGCAATTTGCGCTGCTCATACTGCGACGCCCGTTACACTTACGAAGAGCCGGGCCAAACCCGGCAACTGGCCGAAATACTGGCCGCCATCCACCGGTTGCCACCGGTGGAACGGGTGGAGATCACCGGCGGCGAACCCCTGCTCCAGGAGGGGGTTTACCCCCTGATGGACGCTCTGCTGGCCGACAACCGGCGGGTGCTGCTGGAAACCAACGGTACGGTATCCCTGGCCCGGGTGCCGGCGGCGGTGCACTGCATCATGGATGTCAAATGCCCGGGCAGCGGCATGGTCCAGCAGACCGACCAGGAAAATTTTCGCCGGCTCACCGACCGCGATGAACTCAAATTCGTGGTCGGCGACCGCCACGATTACGACTGGGCCCGGCAAGTAATAACCGAAAAGCGGCTGGAACACCATCCCCACCTGATCTTCTCGCCGGTGGCCGACCGCCTGCCCCCGGCCGACCTGGCCGCCTGGCTGCTGGCCGACGCCCTGCCCGCCCGGCTGCAACTCCAACTCCACACCCTGCTCTGGCCGGAGTGCCGGCAGGGAGTTTAAATAAACGGCAACTGTTCACCAGGGCCAGCAACCTGTTGATTTAAAGGGCTGCGTTCAAGCAATGCCATTGATAATGGTCTTGCAGCCAGGCGCCGCGTACACATGGTACCCAAGCCTGGCTGATCGCCCGAAGGTGGGGTGCTGCTGAACGGTTACAATAAACGCAGCCAGTTGTATACCGCTTACTGGCAAAAAACCCTTTGCCGAAAAAAATCGATCAGGCCCTGGCGGCGGGCGGAGATGCGGAGTTGTTCCGGGACCAGATCGGAGGTTTCGGCGGCGGTGATGGACATCTTGTATTCGATGTGGGGGGCGAAGCGATTGTCCAGGTACCAGGCGTAGGTGAGGCCGAAGAGCAGGCCCGGCGGGGTGAAGCCTTCGCTGCCGTTGACCACCCGGGTAAAATGCAGGGGATTGACCGTGGTCCGGCACATCCGGGCCAGCTCCAGGTAGTCCACCAATTCTTCGGTACGGAAAAACGATGACCGCTCGTTTTCCGGGCGCATAATCAGGGAATAAATGTAACCCACCTGCTCGCCTGCCACCAGTACCGGGCTTTTTTCCTTGGCCTCGGCGTAGTTGCCCAGCAAAGACTGCCCCAGAGCCACCAAAAAGGCGACCTCAAACTGCCGGTTGCCGGGGGTGATATCGGCCCGGACCCGGATCAGTCGGTCGGCCGGTTCATAGAAGGAAAAGACATTGTCCCACTGCTGGCAGCGGCGCCAGTCTTTAACCGCCACCAGCCGCATTCCGGCCACCAGATCCAGGTGTTCGGGCAAAATATCCTGGTGCCGCCAGAAAATATCCGCCAGTATCGGCAACCACTCGGGCTGGAAATCCAGTTGCGCCAACCGTTGTCGAAACCGGCGCCGCCGGCCGTCGGGGGTCTGACCCCGGGGATTGAGCAGCGTCGGCGGCTCCTTGGCCTTTGCCTGTGCGCCTAAGGCGCTCTCTTTGGCCGCCGCCGGCGGGCCTGAATGTTCAACCTCCCGCTCTTGCTCCCCGCCAACGCCGATCTCGCCGTTATATGGCTGTAAGGCCCAGAGGGCGCGGACCGCCGCGGCCACCGCCGGGGGATCGTGCTGCAGCAGCACCCGGTTGCCATCAAAATCGGACTGGGAGGAGATGGCCGCCTCCAGGGGGGTGATCCCCAGGTGGCGCACCTGCTCACGGTCGAGATATATTGGCACCTTGTTTTCCAGGGCGTAACTCTGCAGAATACTGCCGGGGATTTCCCGCATCCCCACCACCAGGATCTGGTGAAAGAGTTCGTCGATGCCGCCGGGGATATTGCGCTCATAGGCCGTTAACAGGTCGGAAACGTGGTAACGGCGCTCCCCCTCCCCAGTCACCAGGTCGGTTTCCCCGGCCTGGACCCAGAGGTTGGCCAGCAGCATTTTCAGGGCCCGCCGGTTTTGCCGCACCGCCGCCGCCAGGCCGGGAACCTGAAGCACCGGAATGATGCTGGTAAAGAGGCTGCCCGGGGCAAAGAGGATAATGTCGGCCTCGGCAATGGCGTCAAAAACCTCCGGCGGCACCAGGGGCTGCCGGGCAAACTCCACGTACACCCGGTCCACCGGGCAGTGGCGACTGGCCTGGGCGGACTTGCTCTCGCCGGTGACCAGCACCCCGTTGTCATAACGAATCTTCAGGGTGGCCGGAGTGGTGGTACAGGGCAGCACCGCCTCCGGCGAGCCCCCCAGCAGATCGGCGACGAACCGCAGACCGCCCAGGATCGCCGCCGGGGGCGGCTCCACCGGTTCGGATGCAGACGGCTCGGCTTCGGGCGGCCGGGCGAGGGCATCGGTGGCGCCATCGGAGCTCTCCGCCGCCATCGCCTCTCCGCCGTCCGTGGTTTTAAAGGCCTGGTGCTGCCCACAAGCCGGATGCTGATAGATAGCAGCGACCAGCAGGAGATTGCCCAGGCAGTGGGATCGCCGGCGCAGGGGCTGCAGGTGCTGGTTGGTAAAAATTTCTTCCAGCAGCGAAAACAGCGACCGTTCCATGAAGACCGGCAGCTCTGAAAGATCCACCCCGCAACGGGCCAGCACCGCCGTCATATTATCCGGCAATTCGTCGAAACGCTGATTGAAAAGCCGGTGCAGCAGCCGGACCGTGGTCAGGGCCTCGGCCTCGCTGAGTTCATACTGCTTCTGCAGCTTCTCCTTGTTCACCGAGGAAAGCAGAACATGACGCAAATCACCGATGGCGATCAACGGCAGGTCCTTGAGCATCTCCCCGGTGGAGCCACCGTCGTCGGTAACACAGACCACCGAGCGGGTGCCGGGAAAGATGCTTTTTAGGCCGGCGAAGGGCGCGGCGGGCCAGGAAGGATGCCGGGAATCACCGCCGATGATGTTGGCCAGTCCGGTGCCGCCCCCAAAGACCAGCACCCTGGCCTCGGAACAGGGGAAACTCCGCAGGTTCTCGGCCAGCTCCGCCATGCCGGCGGCGATATCCGGCGGCGCCGCCGGCAGGCCGTTCAAGACCAAAGACAGCAGCTTCTCCACCCGGCCCTCGTAAGGCAACAGGTCCAGGGACCGGAACGTGACATCTTCCAGCTGCGCCAATTGCTTGCCGATCATCGATTGCCCTGGCATCGTCATCTCCTGCCGGCTCATGGGTAAACGGTCACAGGGTGCCGCTTGGTTGAGGCAAAGAGGCTCAGGTGACCGCCTTTCAGCCGATTCCCGTGGCCGCCATCTGGCCGCGCACTATCTTTTCGGACTCGGCCAGGGCGGTGCGCTCCTGATCGTTCAAGGGGAATTCGACAATCCGTTCCACCCCGGCGGAGCCCAGAACCACCGGGACTCCCAGGAAGCAGCCGGAAATCCCGAACTCGCCTTCCAGCCAGGCGGCGCAGGGCAGCACCCGCTTGCTGTCGGTGATTATCGCCTCGGCCATCTCCACCGCCGCCAGCCCCGGCGTATAAAAGGCGCTGCCGGTTT
>PWOG01000220.1 GCA_003557565.1 Desulfobulbaceae bacterium | reverse complement strand
CCCCGACGACCGCGACCTGATCCCCTGCCGGCGCTGCCCCAAACATGACTGCATCGCCAGGCGGTGAGTAACCGCGAAAACTTGCCAGCCGGACCCTGAAGCCCGGCAACAGAAAAAAGGAGAGACCGGCAGATGACAGCGAGAAAAGGTTTGGAGGGCGGCCGATACCAGCCGCTGACCCCGGCAGACATTGACAGGATCCACCAGACCAGCATGGAAGTATTTGCTGAAATCGGCGTCCAGGTAAACTTCCCCGCCGCCCTGGATCTTTTCGCCGCCGCCGGCGCCGAGGTGGACCGGCAAACCTGCATCGTCAAAATGCCCGCCGACCTGGTGGAAAAGATCATCGGCCGGGCCCCGCCGATCATCCACCTCTGCGGCCGGGACCCCGAGGGCGAGCATGACTGCGAGATCGGCGGCACCAGGGTTTACATGGGCACCGGCGGCACCGCCCTGAATGTCCAGGAGCCCGGCAGCGACGATATCCGCCGCTCCACCACCAGAGACATCATGGACATGGCCCGGATGGTGGACGCCCTGGAGCACATCCATTACTACATGCTCAACGTCTACCCCAATGATGTCACGGTGGAAAACGTCGATGTCAACCGCTTCGCCGCCGCCGTCAACCGCACCGAAAAACACATCATGGGCGGGGTCTACACCGTGGAGGGGGTGCGCAACGTCATCAAAATGGCGGAAATCATCGCCGGCAGTCCCGAGGCCTTGCGCCGGCGGCCCTTTATATCCATGGTCACCTGCCCCATCAGCCCCTTCAAGCTCGACCAGGCCTACGGGGAACTGACCATGGAGGCGGCCCGCAACAACATCCCGGTGGTGGTACCCACCGAGCCGCTGTGCGGGGCCACGGCCCCGGTCACCCTGGCCGGCAACCTGGTGGTCCAGAACGTCGACTCCCTGGCCGGGATAATGCTGGCCCAGCTCACCAACCCCGGCACCCCCTGCCTGTACGGCTGCATCTCCTCGATCACCGACCTGCGCGACCTGAAGTACCTGGCCGGGGCCGTGGAGATGGGCCTGATGAACGCCGGGGCCGCCCAGATGGCCCAGTACTACCGGCTGCCCTTCTACGCCACCGCCGGCATGACCGATTCCAAGGTGGTGGACGCCCAGGCCGGTTACGAATCCAGCATGACCAGCCTGCTGGTGGCCCTGGCCGGGGCCAACTTCATCCATGACGCCGCCGGCTTCATCGAGTTCTGCCTCACCGCATCCTTTGATAAACTGGTGGTGGACAACGAGATCCTGGGGATGACCATGCGGGCGGTGGAAGGCATCCGGGTGGATGACGAAACCCTGGCCCTGAAGGAATTGAAAAAGGCCGGCCCCGGGGGGCAGTTCGTCACCTCGCGCCACACCCGCCGCCACATGCGCCAAGAGCACTACCGCCCGCAGCTCAGCGACCGCGACAGCCGCGAACAATGGCAAAAAAAAGGGGCCAAAAACACCCGGCAGCGGGCCACCGAACGCTGCCGGGAAATCCTCGACGCTCCACCCAGGTCGGTACTGCCCGAGGATCTCCGCCGGAGGATCAAGGCGGAAATTCCCGGGCTGCAAGCTTTCCTGATGGAAGATTAACCCCAAAGGACGTGAAATGATTACCATCGCCGAAAAAATCAACGCCACCATCCCCTCCACCCGCCGGATCATTGAGGAGCGGGATGCGGCGGCCCTGCTGGAGCTGGCCGAGCAACAGGCCGCCGCCGGGGCCGATTACCTCGATGTCAACGTGGGTACCGGCCACGGCAGCGCGGCCGACGAGGTGGCGGCCATGACCTGGGCGGTGACCACCATCCAGGAGAAAATCGAGACCCCGCTGTGCATCGACAGTGCCGATGCGGCGGTGCTGGAGGCGGGGCTGACGGCCCGCCAGGGCAAACCCGCGCTGATCAACTCCACCAAGGCCACGGAAGAGAACATGGCCGCCGTGGTGCCCCTGGCGGCCCGCTTCCAGCTGCCCCTGGTGGGCCTGGCCATGGATGACCGGGGCATTCCCGCCACCGCCCAAGCCCGGCTGGCCGCGTGCCAAAACATCGTCGACTACTGCGCCAAGCAGGGGGTGCGGGAAGAAGATCTCTTTTTTGATCCCCTGGTGGTGCCGGTGAGCACCGATATCACCCAGGGCCGGATCACCCTGGACACCATCGCCGCAATCAAAAGGGAGCTGCCCAGGGCCAGGACGGTGATGGCGGTCTCCAACATCTCGTTTGGCCTGCCCCAGCGCCCAAGGCTCAACAGCGCCTTTTTGCAGATGGCGGTGGCCTGCGGTCTGGACGGCGGCATCCTCAACGTGCTGGACCAGGAGCTGATGGGCGCCATTCGCACCGCCGAGTTGCTGGTGGGCAAGGACAAGCGGTGTCGTAAATACACCCGATTCTTCAGATAAAAATACAAGGTAAGGACCGATGACTGAACCTGATACTTTTCGTCAAGGAACCGTGGTCAAGCCCTATGAGCGGCTTAACGCCGAACAGCTCGCGCTGCTGGACGCCGCTTCCCTGAAGATCCTGGAAGAAACCGGGATCTGGTGCTACAACCTGCGGGCCGCCGAACTGTTTGCCGCCCATGGCGCCCGGGTCGAAGATGAACCAGGCACCGGGGCGCCCTGCAAGAGGGTCTTTTTCCCGCCGGAGATGGTGCGTAAATATATCGCCATGGCCCCCAGCAGGGTGGTGCTGGGCGCCCGCGACCCCAAGAACCGGCTGCTGCTGGACGCCTGCGTGCCACGGATCTATTTCGGCTCCGGCTCGGAAACCAATGTCTGGCTGGAGACCGAACTGGAGGAGTTTCAGGCCGTCAACGATCCCGCCCGCAAGATTACCGCTCCGCGCTACCGGGAAAAACGGGGTGATGCCCTGCTTCTGGCCCGGGCCGCCAGACTCTGCGAGCAGCTGGAGAATCTGGATTTTTTCATCCGCCCGGTCAACATCCAGGACCGCGATATCAGCCAGGAAGATCATGACGTCAACAAGTTTTTCGCCAGCCTCAATAATATCACCAAGCATGTCCAGGCCGGCCTGACCACCCGCGACAGCCTGGACAAGGTGCTCAAAATGGCCGAAATCATCGCCGGAGGATCCGAGCAGCTGCGGCACAATCCGCTGATTTCCTTTATCGCCTGTGTCTTTAAAAGTCCGCTGCAGATGGTGGCCGACACCACCGACAAGGTCTTCGACATGGTCGAGGCCGGGATGCCCGTGGTGATCTCTTCCTCGCCCCAGGGCGGCTCCTCGGCGCCCATCCAGGAGGCCGGCATGGTGGCCCAGATCAACGCCGAGATCCTGGCCGGAGTGATGCTCACCCAGCTGATCAAACCCGGCGCTCCGGTGCTCTACGGCAGCGTCCCGGTCCGCGCCCGGCTCGACGATCTCCACGACCTTTATGGCTGCCCGGAGTTCAACCAGTACAACAACGACACCGTGCAACTGGCCCGCCATTACCGGATTCCCTGCTACTCCACCGCCGGGGTGGATGATGCCTCCATCCCCGGCCTGCAGGCCACCTTTGAAAAGGTCTTCACCCATCTCTACATGGGGATGTGCGGGGCCCAGTACATCCATTATGCCTTTGGCCTGCTGGAGCGGACCAACATCTTCTGCCCGCTGCAGGCGGTGCTGGACAACGAACAGGTGGGCAAGGTCAAGCATTGCCTGCGCCCCCCCAAAGTGGACCAGCAAAGCATCGACGAGGTGCTGACCATGATCACCAAGGTGATGAAGTCCAGCCACCGGCTTTTCACCCGCCACACCCGCAAGGCCACCCATGCCGGCGAGGTTTCCGAGCCCTACCGTTTCGGCGCCCGGGAACATGAAGACGGGGTGATCTCCCGGGCAGCGGCGGCCCTGGCGGAGCTGGAAGCCCGGCCGGGCAAACACCTGCCCCCGGAGATCCAGGACCGGATCTTTAACGAAGTGCCGGGTATCGTGCCCCGCCTGTTAAGCAAATAACCAATAAGCGGCTTTGTAAATGATCACGGGGGCAAAAAGTAAGCGCCCGCAGGGTGCCGCAGGTTGTGGTGATCGGGCCGGCGAATCGTACCTGTATATGTACCGGCCCGCTCGCCGCTCTTTCGGCGGTGCCCTGTGACCGTTTACGCGGCAATGGCCAAAACCGGCAACAGTTAAGCCAAGGAGAGAGATGATATGGACAACAAGGAACTGCTGGAAAAGCTGGCAATGAACGTGGTGCAAGGCCGGATCGAAGCCGAGGACGAGGGGTTCGACGAAGGCCTGGAGGGGCAGCCGGCGGTGACCGAACTGGTCAACCAGGCCCTGGAACAGGGGATCTCTCCCTCACAAATCCTGTTGGCAGGCCTGACCGATCCGATGACGATGGTGGGCGAAAAATTTGAACAGGGTGAATACCTGATCCCCGACATGCTGGCCGCCGCCGAAGCGGTGGGCGCCGGCATGGATATCCTCGCCCCCCGCCTGCTCAAGGATGGAGTGGAAAGCAAGGGGCGCTTTGTGATTGCCACCGTCAACGGCGATTTGCACGATATCGGCAAAAATATCGTCAGCATCATGATCAAGGGCGCCGGCTACGATGTCATCGACCTCGGCGTCGACGTGCCCGCCGAGCGGATCGTCGAGGCGGTCAGGGAACACAACGCCCCCTACCTGGGTCTGTCGGCCCTGCTGACCACCACCATGCGCAATATGCGCGAGGTTATCGACCAGCTCAAGGAGGCCGGGCTGGACAGCACCAGGGTCTGCATCGGCGGTGCCCCGACCTCTCCCGAGTTCGCCGCCGAGATCGGGGCCGATGCCCATTGCCCAGATGCTTTTGCGGTCATCGACTGGCTCAAGACTCAAACCGCTTAAACGCGCAGCAGCACCGCATCTTGCGGCGATCTGACCGGCTTGCGTACCTGGGGTACGCGGCGCCGGTCCGATCACCACAATATGCGGCACTGCTGCGCGTTTAAGGGGTTGATGCTGGGATCTTTTTTGGGGAGAGTTAAGGGGGGTTGATGCTGGGTCTTTTTTTAAGGAGTTGCAATGATGGCTGAAATCAGGGCATACACCCAGGCGGCCGGTACCGGCAAGTATGAGCGGGCCACCGGTTTGCTGGGAAAATATGACAACGTGCGGCGGTTCTGGGAGGATCAGCTTACCGGGATCATGCTCCGGCCCTACCTCAACGCGCTGACCGACCGCAAACATAAACAGTTGCAGCGGATCAGGATCGCCGACCTGGGGTGCGGCAGCGGCGACGGCTATGACCTGATCACCGGGGTTAACCGCGATGAGCCGGGAATTTTTGACTACATCACCGCCACCATCACTGCCGAGACCATGCAGGAATATGTCGGTTACGACTTAAACGAGGACCTGCTGCAACAGGCCCGGGAACACCTGGGCAACCACGGCAAGATCCGTTTCGAGCGGGCCGATTTTTCCCAGGGCCTGAAGATGCTGGGCAAGGAAGCCCCTTTCGACATCTACATGTCCTCCTACGGCACCATGAGCCACTTTACCAATGACCAGCTGGTAAAAATCTTCAGCGATATCTGTCGCCATGCCGAAGCCGGCTCTCTGGTCATCGGCGACTGGCTGGGGCGTTACTCTTACGAATGGCAGGATCTCTGGCACCATCCGCCCGATGAAGAGTACTTCATGGACTACCGGATCTCCTACATATACCCCGAAGAAGAACGCGACCGGGCCGATATCGCCACCTTCGCCCTGCGCCTGATGACCCGCGAGGAATGCCTGAGCATCATCAGGCGGGTAGAACAGGAAACCGGGGTGAAGCTCAAGCCCCTGCATTTTTTCGACCGCTCCATCTTCGTCGGTCGCCATCTCTCCACCGGTGATTACAACCGCCATGCCCCGCGCTGCCTGCGATACCAGACCAATTCACTTTTTGAAGGCTACACCCGAACCGACCTGACCACCCTGATGGTGGATTATGTGCCGCGACCGGGCTTTGATCACCTGAACAATTTTTTCGAGCACTTTTTCATGTGCTGCAACACCCTGATCGAACACACCATCGCCATGCTGCGCAATTACAGTTGCCGTAAGGGCGAGCTTTGCCAGTCGCCGCCCGAGGTGCCGCCCTATTACCCGGAGCCGCTGAAGGACGCCATCCACACCATGCGGTCGGTGATCGAAGGCTCCGGCTGGCTGGGCTGGGGCGACCCCAGGGCCAATATCATTGAACCCCACCTGGGCTTCTCCCTGCGCAAACTGGAGATGGACCTGCAGCCCGGCATCGGAGTGGGGCATTCCCTGGTGGGGGTATTCGAGGTGGTCAAATGATCGACCTTGACTGGCTCAGGCTTTAAAATCTGCCCCAAGGCACCAGCGGCACGACGCTAAAGGACCGGTGACGCGAACTTTTTTGCTCGGCATGAAAAAGGGTGCCAAATGTGTTATAGTTATTTGATTGCGAAGGGGGCGATGGAACTGCCCGCCGCTTATCGGGCACTCAAGCCTTTGAATTAACCGAAAACCTGCACCTAAGCGGGGCCGGATCAGCTACGCCATCCTGCCACGTCCACCTGGGCCGCAGCCATGAACGGAGCAACCAATGAAACCAGATTTCCTGGAGTATATCCAAGAGCGAGTCCTGCTGGCCGACGGTGCCTTGGGCAGCTATCTCTATGCCAAGGGCATCGAACAGGGCAAGAACATCGAACGGCTCAACCTGTCCGACCCGGACCTGGTTTACTCGGTACATGAAGAATATATCCGGGCCGGCAGCCGGCTGCTGGAGACCAACACCTTCGGGGCCAACCGTCTCAAACTGGAAAATGCCGGCCTGGAGGGCAAAACCCGGCAGATCAACCTGGCCGGGGCCGAACTGGCGGTGCGGGCCGGCGGCGGGGAGGCATACGTGGCCGGCTCGGTGGGTCCCAGCGGGGCCGACTTCCCCTTGAACGACCCCAACGGTCCGGAAAGCGAAGCGGTGGAAGCGGTCTTCAGGGAACAGATCGAGGCCCTGCTGGAAGGCGGGGTGGACCTGCTGATGCTGGAAACCTTCAGTCATCTCGACGAGCTGCTGCTGGCCCTCAGGGTCGGCCGCCGGCTGGCCGGCAAGATGCCCATCATCGCCAACATGGTCTACCCCCAAAAAGGACAGACCGCCGCCGGGCTCGATGCCCTGGACTGCGGCCGGGCCTCCCTGGAAGCCGGGGCCGACGTGGTGGGCTCCAACTGCGGCCGCGGGGCCCGGGCCATGGTGGCGGCCATCGAAAAGCTCTCACCCCTGGGGGAGAGCACCCCGCTGGCCGCTTTTCCCAATGCCGGTTTCCCCGAAATCGTCAACCATCGCCTGATTTATCCCGTGGAACCGGCCTACATGGCCCAGCTGGTGGGCGATATGGTCCGGGCCGGGGCCCGGGTGGTGGGGGGCTGCTGCGGCACCACCCCCGCCCACATTCAGGAATTCGGCAAGCATCTGCTGCTTAAACGTCGGCCTTTGAGCCGGGTGGAAAGCAAACAGACCGGCGGCGTCCAGGAGAGCCAGGGGCCGGTGACCGCCAAGCCCGGCGCCCTGCTCAACCGCCTGCCCACCGACAAGCTGCCCATCCTGGTGGAAGTCGACCCACCCACCCACCTGGATACCAGCGGGGTGCTGGGTGGCGCCAAGGAACTGGCAGCGGCCGGGGCCGACGCCATCACTTTGGGAGAAAACCCCCTGGCGGTGCTGCGGGCCGACAACATCTCCCTGGCCCACCGGATCCGCAGCGAGGTGGGGGTAGCCACCGTGGCCCACGTCACCTGCCGGGACCGCAACGCCCTGGGGTTGCAATCCCAGATCATGGGCGCTCACCTGCTGGGGATCGACAGCATCCTGGCGGTAACCGGCGATCCGGCCACCACCGGTGATCAACCGGCGGCCAGCGGCGTCTTCGACATCCAGTCTTTTGGCCTGATCCGGATGATCAACCAGTTCAACCATGGCCGCAACCCCGCCGGCAAGGCCATGAAGGGGGAATGTGATTTTTCCATCGGCGCCGCCTTCAGCTACCGGCCCAACAATCCCGATCTTCAGATCCGCCGCCTGGAACGCAAGGCATCCATGGGGGCGGTTTACGCCATGACCCAGCCCTTTTTCAGTGCCGGGGCGGTGGAGGACATGCTGGAAAAAACCAGGCACCTTGACATTTTGATCTTTCCGGGTATTTTTCCGCTCATTTCCGCCCGCAACGCCGACTTTTTGCACCACGAGGTGCCGGGAATCAGCATCCCGGAGGACCTCCGGCGCCGGCTGTGGCGCTATGAGACTGTGGAAGACCAGCGCCGGGTAGCCGATGAATTCACCCGGCAGTTGCTGGCTGATATCTGCCCGCTGATCGACGGCCTTTACCTGATCAGCCCGTTAAATAAATGGGACGTCACCGCCATGCTGACCAGGGAGGTGCGAAACGCCGGTTGGCGCGGCAGCGGAAGGCTCGCCGGCATGCTGCAGAAGGGCTTGTAAAGCTCCCTAGACTAAAAAGTTTTTTCTATTTTACCAAAAATGTGTTAAAAACATTAGGGTCTTGCGCTGCCCAGGACCCATAGCCGATAATAAAATACCCCAGTTTACACAGCGCGTCCCACCGTTGACACGTTTTTTTGTGTGCGACACCATTACCTGGAGGACTCGCCGGAATCTGCAACATAATACAAGCCTGTAACGCCAAAAACAACAAGCAGCCAAGCGTGCGCAGTCGGCGCCTCCGTTTTTGCGGCGCCGACAATTTTTATTATTAGCCATTAATTAAGTATTAATATTAACCAAGCCAACTTAAAAAAGGAGAAACAATGTCGAACTATCACTTTACCTCAGAATCCGTTTCCGAAGGTCATCCCGACAAAGTCGCGGACCAGGTTTCCGACGCCATTCTCGATGCCATTCTGGCCCAGGACAAGATGTCCCGGGTTGCCTGTGAAACCATGGTAACCACCGGCATGGCCCTGATCGCCGGCGAGATCACCACCAACGCCATCGTGGACTATCCCGACGTGGTCCGCAAGACCATCCAGGAAATCGGCTACAACTCCTCCGACATGGGTTTTGACTCCCAGTCCTGCGCCGTGCTGGTCAGCATTGACAAACAGTCCAAGGATATCGCCCAGGGTGTTGACGAAGGCACCGGCATCGATCTTGACCAGGGTGCCGGCGACCAGGGTCTTATGTTCGGTTATGCCTGCAACGAGACCGACGTTCTGATGCCCATGCCCATCACCTACGCCCATCGCCTGGTGGAACGCCAGTCGGAATTGCGCAAGTCCGGCCGTCTGGACTGGCTGCGCCCCGATGCCAAAAGCCAGGTAACCATCGAATACGAAAACGACAAGCCCAAGCGGATCGAGGCAGTGGTTCTCTCCACCCAGCACTCTCCCGAAGTTGGTTACGATACCCTCAAGGAAGCGCTGATGGAAGAGATCATCAAACCCATCCTGCCGGCGGGTATGCTGGACGACAAGACCAAGTATTTCATCAACCCCACCGGCCGCTTTGTTATCGGCGGCCCCGTGGGCGACTGCGGGGTTACCGGCCGCAAGATCATCGTTGATACCTACGGCGGCGTAGGCTCCCATGGCGGCGGCGCCTTCTCCGGCAAGGATCCCTCCAAGGTGGATCGTTCTTCTTCCTACATGGGCCGTTATGTCGCCAAAAACATCGTGGCCGCCGGCCTGGCCGAACAGTGCGAAATTCAGGTGGCTTACGCCATCGGGATCTCCCAGCCGGTTTCCGTCAACATCGTAACTTTTGGCACCGGCAAGATCAGCGAAGCAAAGATCCGCGATCTGGTGCTGGAGCACTTCGATCTGCGGCCCAAGGCCATCGTTCAGCAACTCGACCTGCTGCGCCCCATTTATCGCAAAAGCGCGGCTTACGGCCATTTCGGCCGCGAGCTGCCCGAGTTCGCCTGGGAGCGGACCGACAAAGCCGAGGCCCTGAAAAAAGCCGCCGGCCTGTAATAAAGTCCGGCAGCACCGCACTTTGATGCGATGTAAGCGATCACAGGGCACCGCATCTTGCGCCCACCCTGTGACCGCTTACCATTTTGCTGCCGAGATCCGGCGAGACACCCGGATGTTGCCAAGAAGTACGTTTTTTGTACGTCCTTTTTGGCAAATCTTTTTGCAAAGTTAATCAAACCCGAAAAAAGGAGTTTTATTGTGAGCAACAAAGTACTGGAAAAAAATGACTATAAAGTAGCGGACATGAGTCTGGCCCCGTGGGGCCGCAAAGAAGTGAGCATCGCCGAAACCGAGATGCCTGGCCTGATGGCCCTGCGCGAGGAATACGGCGCCAGCAAGCCGCTCAAAGGCACCCGCATCGCCGGCTGTCTGCACATGACCATCCAGACTGCGGTCCTGATGGAGACACTGACCGAGCTGGGAGCCGAGGTTCGCTGGTCCTCCTGTAACATCTTCTCCACCCAGGACCAGGCCGCCGCCGCCATGGTCGACGCCGGGATTCCCACCTTTGCCTGGAAGGGCGAGACCGAGGAGGAGTTCTGGTGGTGCATCGAGCAGACCATCTTCGGCCCCGACGACTGGCGCCCCAACATGATCCTTGACGACGGCGGCGACCTGACTCAGATCATGCACGAGAAATACCCCGAACTGATGAAGGACGTCAAGGGGATCAGCGAGGAGACCACCACCGGTGTTCACCGCCTCTATGAGATGACCCAGGAAGGCACCCTGCTGGCGCCGGCCATCAACGTCAACGACTCGGTAACCAAGTCCAAGTTCGACAACCTCTACGGTTGCCGGGAATCCCTGATCGACGGGATCAAGCGGGCCACCGACGTGATGATCGCCGGCAAGATCTGCTTGGTCGCCGGCTACGGCGACGTGGGCAAGGGCTGCGCCCAGGCCTTCCGCGGCATGGGCGCCACCGTCTGGGTTACCGAAACTGACCCGATCTGTGCTCTGCAGGCTTCCATGGAAGGTTTCCGGGTAGTGACCATGGATGACGCCGCGCCCCTGGCCGATATCTTCGTCACCGCCACCGGCAACATCAACGTCATCACCCGCAAGCACATGGAGCAGATGCGCGACCAGGCCATCGTCTGCAACATCGGCCATTTCGACAACGAAATCGAAATCGCCGCCTTAAACGATCTCACCTGGGACAACATCAAGCCCCAGGTTGATCACGTGATCTTCCCCGACGGCCACCGCATCATCATCCTGGCCGAAGGCCGGCTGGTCAACCTGGGCTGCGCCACCGGGCACCCCAGCTTTGTGATGAGCAACTCCTTCACCAACCAGGTCCTGGCTCAGATCGAACTCTGGGAGCATCACGACAAGTATGAGAGAAAGGTCTACATGCTGCCCAAGCACCTGGATGAAAAAGTGGCCAAGCTGCACCTGGGCCGGATCGGTGCCAATCTCACCGAACTGCGTCCGGACCAGGCCAAGTACATCGGCGTGCCGGTGGAAGGGCCGTACAAGCCCCACCATTACCGCTACTAATCGTCAATCTGCAGCAGCACGGTATTTTTGGGCGACCGACCCGGCTTGCGCGCCCCCCGGTATTGGGGGCACGCGGCGCCGAGCCGTGTGCCCAAAAATGCTGCACTGCTGACGTAAGCGCTCACGTGGCACCGCATCTTGCGGCGATCAGGCCGGCTCACGTACATATGTACGCTTCGCCGCCCCGATCACCACAACCTGCGGCACCCTGCGGGCGCTTACCAGTTCGCCCCGGTGATCACTTACCTGTGCCCAACCCGTAACCGCTTGCGGGACAAACCCCGTGATTGGTTACCTGCTGACAGTTTACCGGCGATACTGGCTTAGAGCTTTAAGGCGTCTGCAGGGTTACTTCCCTGCAGACGCCTTTTTTTTGGGGTAAACCCTGTGATGGTTACTTTTTTGTTCCCCCACGGCAGGTTCCCGGCGGCCGGCCTGGCCCGCCGACCAACCCCGGTTGGCAAACCTTATTTATTGAAAGCCCGCAGGGTGAGGTCGCCGGACATCACCTGGTGGATTTTGCCCTGACGGTCACGGATTTGCAGAGTGCCGTCGGCGTCGGGACCCAGGGCGGTACCATGGACCACCTCGCCGGCCGGGGTCAGCCAGTCCAGCGCCCGGCCCAGCAGGGCGTCCCGCTGCCGCCAGGCCGCCAGTATGGAAGGGAACCGGCCCTGTTCCAGGGCGACCACCTGACCATCCAGCTCCTCAATTATGGCTTCCAGCAAGATCCCCCGGTCCCAGCTCCGGTTGGCGGCCAGACGCAGGGAGGTGGCCCGGTCCCGCAATTCCGGAGGAATCATGGCGGCGGTGGTATTGACGTTGAGACCGATCCCCACCACCACCGCAGGGCGATTCCTTGCTCCACTCCCCTTCTTACCTTCCCGATCATTGAGGCCACTGGCAAAAGTCGCCGGCCCGGTCCGGGGGTCCGGATCCGGAACAATTCCCGTTGCTCCCCCTGCTGAGGACTCCAGGCAGCATTCACAAAGGATACCGCCGCATTTTTTGCCTGCCAGCAGGATGTCGTTGGGCCATTTAAGGCCCGGCACCAGGCCGGTACCCTTCTCCAGGGCCAGGGCCACGGCCAGACCGGCGGCCAGGGTCAGCTTGGCCAGGTCTTCCGGGGCCAGCCGGGGCCGGTAAATCAGGGAGCAGTAAATCCCCACGCCCGCAGGTGAATGCCACTGCCGGGACAGCCGGCCCCGGCCCCGGCTCTGGCTTTCCGCCACCACCAGGGCGCCGGTCTCGCCCCGGCTGATCAGTTCCTGGGCCAACCGGTTGGTGGAATCGGTCTCGGCCCAAAAATACAACCGGCGGCCGGCAAGCTCTTTGCCGCCCTGCAGGGCCTGCCAGCGAGGCTCAACCAAGGATCCGGCGGCACAGGATGATGCTGGTAAGTTCCGCTCAGACTTCATCTTTCATTCATCCCGGATGTTCCCCCCGCAGGGCCGCCAGGGCCCGGTGGTTGGTCATGTCAAGATGGATGGGGGTGATGGAAACATAGCCGGCATCCACCGCCTGGACATCGGTTTCCGGCTCCTCGCCCCAGCGGGGAGTGCCGCCGCCGATCCAGTAATGGCGCCTCCCCCAGGGGTCAAAGGTCTCCTGGATGGCGTTTTCGTAATGACGCCGACCCTGCCGGGTGTATCGCCGGCCCTTGATTTCTTCGGCGGGCCGATTGGGAACGTTGACGTTAAGAAGCGTTTCCGGGGGCAGTGGACGCTGCAGAATTTCCGCCGCCACTTCCCGGGCCCGATGGGCCGCCACCGCGAAATAACACCCTTCGCCGTTGGCCGCCGCCAGGGAAACGGCCAGAGAGGTAATCCCCAGCAGGGTTCCCTCGCGGGCGGCGGAAACCGTGCCCGAATAGTTGACATCATCGCCCAAATTGGCCCCCGGGTTGATCCCGGAAACCACCAGATCAGGCCGGGCCGGGAGCACCTTATTGACCCCGAGCACCACGCAATCGGCAGGAGTGCCGTCAACGGCATAAATGTCTGCGGCAACCTCGCGGACGTGCAGGGGCCGGCGCATGGTCAGGGAATGGCTGGCGGCGGAATTATCCACTTCCGGGGCGATGATCACCACCCGCCCCAATTTCCCCAGCGCATCCGCCAAGGCCCGCAGGCCGGGGGCGCTGACCCCGTCATCGTTGCTTATCATGATCAATGGCATCCTGACTTCCTCCTGTTAATCAGACGCCCCCGCATTTGCAGCAAGGGAGCCGGACGGTTCCAGTTGGGCCACCGGGGTGATGGCACCGGTCCGGACCACCTGGAATTCCACCCCGATCAGCCGGGTGGAATTCTGTACAGCGCGGCGGTTGGCTGCAAGACCTTATATGGGACACGGCTGTTCGTATACAGAGCCCGTTAAATCAACACTTCGTTGGCCATGGTGAACGGTTGCCAACAGCCATAAAAATACCAGATGCTATTATATTCGCGTTCACTTTTTTGTTACTGGGCCCCGGCTTATTTATTTTGACGGCCCGCTCCATCCTTGGAATAATGGTGACATCGTCACCCCCCCTGACGCACTGGGCCGGCAACGTAAAAACAAAGACGTGCCGGGTGCGCCCGGTTCGGCTGCGCCGCCGGCAGGTGTTATAAATTGCCGACCCGGCCGTACCTGCCAGCCGGTTTTGTCGTATTCCGCCAGGGCGTCACCATATTTACAGAATAACGGGAGAGCAAGCCATGCCTTATGTCAACATCCGCGTAGCCGGTTCCTTGAGCAAGGAACAGAAAGCCGAAATCAGCGCCGGGGTGACCCGGGTCATCGCTCAGACGGCCGACAAGCCGGAAAGTTCGATCCTGATTTTCATCGACGAAGTGCCCCACGAAAACATCGCCACCGCCGGCCAGCTGCTGCAGCCACCCGCCAAATGATGTCGTCTCCGTCGGTAAAGGTGGCCAACAGGGAAGAAGCCGGGCCGCGACTGGCCTGGTTGCGGGACCAGATCCGCTACCACAATCATCGTTACTACGTCCTGGATGCCCCGGAAATCAGCGACAGCGAATACGACGCCCTGTTCCGGGAACTTCAGGAGCTGGAGGAACGTTTTCCGGAGCTGGTCACCGATGATTCCCCCAGCCGGCGGGTGGGCGCCGAACCCCTGGCCCAGTTCGCCCCGGTGCCCCACCGCCTGCCCATGCTCAGCCTGGAAAACGCCTTTTCCGAAGCAGAGATTTCCGGGTTTCTGCTGCGCCTGGGCCGTTTTCTCAATACCGAGCAAGTGCCGGAGCTGCACGCCGAACCCAAGCTCGATGGTCTGGCGGTGGAACTGGTCTATGAACACGGTCTTTTTACCCTGGGCTCCACCCGGGGCGACGGGTTCACCGGGGAAAACATCACCGCCAACCTGGCCACCATCGACACCATTCCCGCCCGGCTTGCTGCCGGCGAGCAGCCGCCGCCGGAGCGCCTGGAAATCCGGGGAGAAGTGTGCCTGAGCATTGCCGGCTTCAAGGAACTCAACCGGGTGCGGGCCGAGGCCGGGGAAACCCTGTTTGCCAATCCCCGCAACGCTGCCGCCGGCTCCCTGCGCCAGCTCGATCCCGCCGTCACCGCCACCCGTCCCTTGGAGTTCTTCGCTTACGGGGCGGCGGATTCCTCGGCACTCAAGGTCACCACCCAGGACCAACTGCTGGCCCGACTGGCTGCCTTTGGCCTGCAACTGATCCCCGACAGCCGGGTCTGTCCGGATCTGGCCACGGCCCTGGCCCATTTCCGCTACCTGGAGGAACAACGGCTTCACATG
>PWOG01000034.1 GCA_003557565.1 Desulfobulbaceae bacterium | reverse complement strand
GGCCGCCTGGCCCGGGTGTTCCGTGATTTCCCGGCAAACCTGCCGGCGGACTACCCCGACCGCCTGGAGCAACTGCGCTTTGCGGCCCTTAAAGGCTACCTGAAAGGCTTTGTAGATCTCATCTGCCGGTGGCGGGGGAAATGGTACGTCATCGATTACAAGAGCAACCTGCTGGGCCCCACCCATGCCGACTACCAGCCCCGGCAGCTGGCCCCGGTGATGGGCGAGCACCACTACATTCTCCAGTACCACCTCTACGCCCTGGCCCTGCACCGCCACCTGGCCTGCCGCCTGCCGGATTACGACTACGACCGCCATTTCGGCGGCGCCCTCTACCTGTTCCTCCGCGGTCTGCACCCGGACCTGGGCCCCGCCGCCGGAGTCCACCACGAACGCCCGCCTAAGGCCCGGATCGAAGCCCTGTCCGAGTTGTTGCGGTGAGCACAACAAGGGTAAGCGATCACAGGGCACCGCCATAAGCGGCGATCGGGCCGGCTCACGTACTGAGGTACGCTTCGCCGTCCCGATCACCACAACCTGCGGCATCCTGTGACCGCTTACCATTTTGCCCCCGTGATCACTTACCAACGAGGTCGTATGTCCAGGTCACAGGCCGGCACCATAAAGAATTCCATTCTGACAGCCTAGGGCAAGCCCGGAAAGTAAAGCGAGCAACCAGCGGTCTTGCATGTCTTGGACGGACAACGTTTTGGCGGAACAGGGTGGGGTGGTTAAGCGCAGAAAATATGCTTTACGGGACCACGGATGGGCGCCGGATTTTTTCGGGCGGGTCTTCTGGCGGCGCCGGTATGCGATAGAAGCGGTTGGGTTCTGCCTACCGGATAATTTCGAATTCTTTCGCGATTAAACATCGATCTTTATTGATTCGTTTTTCGGCGACTTCCAGGTGGGTCATCTGCTCAATGTAGCCCAGCATCCGCAAGCTGCGCGGAGCCCCGCCGCTGATTTTTTTACTGCTATTTTTCGCTAATTCTCCGGGCTTTGGGCTATAAAGTGGTGAATGTGTTCTTATAGCCAGAGCAGTGATATTGTTTTTGAATATGCGTTATTTAGTCGTTCTGGTGTGAGCTGAGTGGTCAAAGTTTCTGTCAGAAAGTTTAGATTTCTGATGAACAGCAGATTTCAGTAAAATTTACTGTACCGTTTCGTCGGCTATGGATGCAAGGGTGTTCTCAAGCTGCTCTCTAGCATCATTGGGCACCTGTATTCCGTGTCTAGCGTAAACAGGCCCGAGGACAAACTCAGCCGAGTTATAGCTTAAGAAAACTTTTCCAGTGGAGTCTTCCCACACCAGTGCCTTCAGTGGTAGATCGATGGCAACGGTGGGTGTCTTGATAAAAATGGGCGTACCGAGAAGCGGATCGCCAAACACAATAACGGTGGACCGGGGCATCTTCAAGCCGGCTGATGCAGCCGCATCGGCATGATCCAAATGCGCAAAGACGATAAATCCTCGTTTTTTTGCCGCCACTTCAAATTTTTCGATCGTTGAATCAACGGAATGTTCACTCTGCTTGGTGATTATCCCGTCGACAGCAAACGCAGGAAAAGCAGTAGTCAAAACCACCATGATGATGGCCAGATTGGCAAGGTTGCGTATAAACATGACGTGTCACCTTTTTTCATGTTTTAGTTTTGTCGTTTTCCTTGAGGTCCTCAACTTTATGTCTTGAGTTAACTTTCTGTTATTTCAAGCATTTAATTACGCTGTCGGAGGATTGTTTCCATGTTCTTCGCCATTGCACCCATCATGGCATCAATACATCTTGCCGATGACATCAGCGGTCATTTCCCCGACCATGATGAGCAGTTGGTGCCGTCACACTTGCAATTTTTTAAGTTCCTCCAATCCAGTTGTGGAACTGATGGAGTTGACTCTGATTTCCGGTTCTTCAGTGAGCATTTTCATTGCGCCGAGTAGAATGCCGAAATGAGCGGATCGCACATGCGCGTCCAGATCGTCGCGGGTTTCCCATTCTTCTTTGATGTAGATAGAATTTTCAGCCTCAATATCGACGTAACAATGGCATTCAATGCATCCCTGCTCGAGCCTTATCGGCTCAAGTATCGCTTTAACGGCTTGCAGTATCTCTTTACGCTTGGCGGGAGGCGTCGTCATTTTTATCGAGGCATCTATCATGATTCCACCTTGGTGTTAATGGCCAATTAAAATAACCCACTAGGGGGCAAAATAAATGGCCATTGACACTTGGCTGTTCATAGCAGGCTTAAGCCCAGAATTCCCTCACTTCCCACTGTCCGTTCAGCCTATACCCTGCCTCTTCCTTGGATGATATTGAGCAGCACAACGATAACTGCAATAACCAGCAGCACGTGTATAAGGCCACCCATGGTGTAACTGCTTACCAGCCCAAGCGCCCACAGAACGATTAGTATTATAGCTATTGTCCACAACATAATAATCTCCTTAATTTTTTTTTGCTGCCCATAACCAGCAGCCCATACCGCTACGAGCGTGACGGTTCCCACAAACGGTGGGGCCTAGTTTTCGTCCGTTCCGCCGTCATATCCAGTGGTCCAAGATCGATGACTTTCTCTTTGGTCGTGCAGCTAATGCCCTGACAGGCAAAAGCAAAGACCGTTATAAAAAATGTGTTTAGTTTTATTCACTCCCTTGTCGTTATCAATTGCTTTGTCGTTATCAATTGCTTTGGAACATTACTGACTTGACCTGGCCAATGGCGGTGAGAATGGGCTTGATCGATTCCTGCAGTCGATCGCCATCCCTGATAGCCTTATGGGCCACCGGCTTTATGGATTCAATTCCATGTGGTGACAGGTCGTTGGAGAGATACCTTTGTATTTCCCTGGTATCCGTCAAATATGACTGAAGAGAGCCTTTTACTCCTATGCTCGCTACGGGGATTTTTTCATGGGCTGCCCGCAGCTCGGCGCGACGCTGTTCGCTGAGTTCCTGGATATCGGGGTTGGCGTATGAACTTTCCCATTGTTCGAAATACTCGTCGCGCCGGTTCTGCATTTCTTCGGTGTGCTTGTTCAAACGTTGGCCCAGGGTCTCCATCTTATTGACTTCTTTGGTGTAGTCTTTGTAGGCTTGCTGGGGGTCTTGCTGACCTGGCCGAATAAGGCTTGCAAGAGATGCGTTGGTGGCATCAATCTGTAAAGTGGCTTGTTGGTAGTCGTTCTCCAGCTCCTGCATGATGTCGGTGACTTTTGTCGCCCGATCCATTCCGATTGTTGCGCATCCGGTCAGATAAAAAATTGCACCGAAAAGCGCGACCAAAGGAAGAAGGGCCTTTGAAAATTTTGTTCTCATGATTTTTCCTCCGTAAGAGTCAAGATGGTTACCTTTGTCGTTTTTCCACTGGCCGTCTACCGAAGAAAACCGACGCCACTTTGGCAGAATGCACGACGGTGCATATGTGCCGTTACCTTCATTTTCTTCTTAGGCCCCTTCGATATTCATGGCGTATTCAGTCGCCCAGAACCTTCTTGATCTGACCGATTTTTCCCTTAACCTTGCCGCCCATTTTTTCACCGGCGCCTTCGGCTTCCAGGTTCGGATCGTCAGTTAGTTTCCCGGCCTCTTCCTTGACCTTGCCTTTTACCTCGTGCATCTTTCCTTCCGCCTTGTCCCTGTCGCTCGATTTCATGACGTTCTCCGGTTGGTGATCATGGATAATTGCTTGCCTGATAAAATGGTTGAAAAGAGAACGGCAGTGCTCATTCTCCGGCTGATCAGGTCAGTCTGATCAGGTCAGTTGCAACTAACATGCCAGCGACAACCGGCGGATTTTAAGAATGCAAGAGGCTGATTATAGAAGGTAAAAATGAATTAGCACGGGCAGGGGGGAGATGATCCGTCAGTGGTATCCGTCATACTTGACGTAACTGTCATATATGGTGGCCAGAGTGAAGGTGACTTTTATTTTCGTTGAAGGCCGTATTTCCGCATGCGGGCACGAAGTGTGCTGGGATTGAGGCCTAGAATAATCGCCGCCCCTTTTTCCCCCTCGATGCGCCAACCGGTTTTTTGCAGCGTATTTAGAATGTGGTCGCGTTCCAGGTCGGCGAGGGCGTGGACCTCGTGTTCTCTCCCCACCGGATCCCGAAACGTATCGAAGCGGTCCAATATCTGGAGTTCAGATCCATGACTGGTGATAATCGCTCGCTCGATGACACTTTCCAACTCCCGCACGTTGCCGGGCCAATGGTATTCCTGCAGGGCGTTCATGGTTGTGTTTGAAACGGTTTCGATCTCCTTGCCGATTTTCTTGTTGTACTTGGAGACGAAATACTGGACGAGGACGGGAATGTCCTCCTTGCGCTGCCGCAGGGGCGGGATGGTGATGGGGAAAACGCTGAGCCGGTAAAACAGGTCCTCCCGGAAGCGGCCGGCGCGAATCTCCTCCTCCAGCTTGCGGTTGCTGGCGGCGATGATCCGGACATTGACCTTGATGGTGTGGGGGCTGCCCAGGCGCTCGAACTCGCCGTCCTGAATGACCCGCAGCAGCTTGCACTGCAGCGACAACGGCATTTCGCCGATTTCGTCGAGAAAGATGGTGCCGCCATTGGCCAGCTCGAAACGTCCCATCTGCGGGGCATTGGCACCGGTGAACGCCCCTTTTGCCCGCCCGAAGAGTTCGCTTTCAATGAGGTTTTCCGGTAATGACGTGCAGTTGACGGTGATCATCGGCCGGTCCTTGCGCGCACTCCGGCCGTGGATGGCCCGGGCGAACAAACCCTTGCCGGTGCCGGTCTCACCCAGGAGAAGCACCGTTGCATCCTGCGGCGCCACCTGCTCGACCCGGAAGAAGACATACGAGATAGCGTGACTTTTCCCGATGATATCACCGAAGTCGTACTCCCGGGAGATCTCCTGCTGCATTTGGATGTTCTCCGCCTGCAGCCGGTCCGATAACAGCTTGATTTCTGCGTTTGCCTTGCGCAGCGAGGCTTCGGTTGCCTTGTGTTCCTCAACTTCCAGCAGAAGCTGTTCGTTTGCTCTGACCAGTTCCTGGGTTCGTTTCTCTACTTTCTCCTCCAGTTCGCCATAGGCTTTTTGCAGTGCGTCTTCCGCCCGCCGGCGGTCGCTGACGTCGATGACCGTGGTATGGATATAGTCGACCTTGTCGCCGATATTTCCCACCATGATGCTCTGCAACTGAACACGCAGCTTCGTGCCGTCTTTTCTCTTAAGGTCGATTTCACATTTCTGCATGCCCTGGTTATGCGAAACGGCGTCGCGGTGGCTGGAAAAAATCTTCCTACTGGCAGCATCGACAAGCAAATCGATAAAACGCATTTTGACCAGCAGTCGCCTCTCGATCCCCAGAAGTTGCGCTCCGGCAGGATTCACCTCGCGGATCAATCCGCGCGCATCACGGGCATCAATGGTGAAATAGCCCACAGGGGCAAAGTCATAGAGTTCGGCGTACCTGTTCCGCGATAATTCAAGTTCCTCCCTGGTGCTACGTAGTTCGGCATTCTGCATCTCCAGCTCGATCTGATGAACCTTGAGTTCATGCAGGAGCCGCTGCACCTCTGGCTCGGTGCGGGCCGGGGGGAGATCACCTCCCACCGTCGCCTGCGGTTGTTCGCCCAACTGGCGGTGCAGTTCGCCGGTTGCGGTCAACTGCGGCTTACTTTTGTCGATTCCCATGGTCAACCTCTTTAATCATGCAAGCCGCCTGATCAGCACCGGCCGCCGCTTGAAACTGCGCTTCGGCCGACACCGCCCTGGCTTCAGGACCTTTGCGTTAATGTAAAACCGCTTGTCCCTGCTGACCTTACTCGAAGCCCAAATCTTTCCACCCTTTGAAGCCACCTTGCATGGCCGCCACCCTGGTGAAACCATTTTTTTTGAACTCTTCCGCCCGACCGGCGGAGATCTGTTCCTGATTTCATTTACAATAGAAGATAATTTCCTTGTCTTTGGGGATGGTGGCAAGCTTACTTTGCAGTTCAGTCAGGTTGATCGAGCCTTTCAGGTGCAGTTCGCGGCACTTCTGGTCGTTGTCATAGGCGCAAACCAGAAGTGCTTCGCCGGATTCGGTTTTTTGATGGGCGGTAGCTGGATCGATCCGTTTCACTTGTTCCATGTCTGCTGTCACCTTTTATTTTTTCGCGGAGCGGGTGGTGTTGAAAATTGCCTTTAAATAGAATGAAGAACACTGTCGGCACCTGTCAACTACAAAAGGCGCGTTGCCCCCGTAAATTCACGTTGCTATCCTAAATTAATGATGTTCAGAGCAGTAATTTTCGCGTAAATTGATTTGCATACGCGGAAAGACAAAGTGGGGTTGGCCGCCAGGGCGATTGCCGTAAAACCCGACAGCCTCCTGCAAAATTACCGGGAGAACCATATTGATGTTGCCTATGACCAGCTATACGACCATTCTTTTCGACTTCGGCGGGGTGATTGCCGCCGAGGGCTTTCATTCCGGGCTTGAGGCCATCGGCCGCGAGCACGGGCTTGATCCCGCCGAGACCTTCCGCCTGGGCAAGGAAATTGTTTACGGCAGCGGCTTTGTGGTGGGCGCGGTGAACGAGTCCTTCTACTGGGATGAATTTCGCCGCCGCACCGGGATCAGCACCACCGATGAAAGATTGCGCCGGCAAATCCTCGAGCGCTTTGTACCCTTTCCCGAAATGCTGGCGGCCCTGGACCGCCTCCGCGGGATGGGGTTTACCCTGGTCATCGCCAGCGACCAGACCAACTGGTTGGACGAACTCGATGAACGCCACCATTTCTTTGCTCTTTTCCACCGCGTTTTTAACAGTTACCACCTGGGCCTCAGCAAACAGGATTCCCGCTACTTCAGCAAGGTGCTGGTCGAGCTGGACTGCAGGCCCCAGGCGGCCGTCTTCCTGGACGACAACCGGGGCAACATTGAACGCGCGGAGTCCCAGGGCATCCGGGGCATCCTGGTAAAAGACCCGGCCGGAGCGCTTGCCGAACTGGAGCAGCTTTTGGGAACTGAACATTAGCCTGCCGCCTGTGGACCGACGTCGATGAAGAGGAGGTCAGGCGTTTTCTTCAGGCTACAAATAAACCGGAGCAGCCATGAGCCACTACGTTATTGTCGGCAACGGAGTAGCCGGGACCACGGCGGCGGAAAACATACGCAAGTTGGACCCGCAGGGGCCGATCACCATTTTTACCGACGAAGCGGTGCCTTTTTATAACCGCTTGCGCCTGAATGAATACCTGGCCGGCGAAATTGCCGAAGAGCAGCTGATTGGTAAACCCCAAGACTGGTACCGGCGCCACGGCATCGATCTTAATCTGTCCACCCCGGTGGTTGCCGGCGATCCGGATAAAAAGACCGTGCGCACCGCCGATGGCCAGGAGTTTTCCTATGATGTGCTGCTGCTGGCCAACGGCAGTCATTCCTTTGTGCCCCCCATTCAAGGAGCCGACCAGAAAGGGGTTTTCACCCTCCGCACCATACAGGACTACCGGGATACCCTGGCCTTGGCCCAAGAGGTGCGGAAGGTGGTGCTCATCGGCGGCGGCCTGCTGGGGCTGGAGGCGGGCAACGGTTTGCTCAGGCAGGACAAGGAAGTACTGGTGGTGGAGTTTTTCCCCCGGCTCCTGCCCAGGCAGCTCGACGACGAAGGAGCCCGGCGGCTGCGGCTGATTCTCGAGGAAAAGGGGTTTACCTTCAAACTCGGAGCCCAGGCCCGGGAAATCGGCGGCCGTGAGCGGGTGGAGGACGTGCGGCTGGAAGGAGGTGAGGTCCTGGAAGCCGGCCTGGTGCTGATTTCCGCCGGCGTCCGGCCCAACCTGGAGCTGGCCCGGAGCATGGGACTTGAGGTTGACAGGGGCGTCAAGGTCGACGGCCGGCTGCGGACCAGCGTGGAAGATGTTTACGCCGCCGGCGATGTGGCCGAATTTAACGGTGCCAATTACGGTATCTGGCCGGCGGCCCGGGAGCAGGGGCAGTACGCGGGCATCAACATGGCCGGCGGTGACAGCTTGTACCATGGAACGACCATGGCCAATATCCTGAAGGTCATCGGGGTCGCCGTGGCCTCGGCCGGCGATATCGACGCCGACAACCGGCTCGAATCGGTGATCGACGCCCGGCAGGGAATTTACCGCAAGCTGGTACTCGCCCCCGAAGGCAACATTGCCGGCTGCATCATGCTCGGCGACATCACCGGCTTCAACAAAGTGGTACAAGCCATGGGCAAGGGGCAACCTTACAGCGACATCAGCGAAGATCTCCAGTTCGGCGGGTAACCAGTCACAGGGGTAGTCCGATAAGCGGCCACGGAGTGTTGGGCCTGACAACAAAACCATTCGGTTGACCGTTGAGGGTCAGATCAAGTAAATACAATAAACGTCGGGGATCGAGCCCGATGATGGACAGGGGGGATGGCGGCCCGGCCGGTGGCCTGGCATGGGGTCATCCTGTTGGTAATTAAATTTGGGAGTTGATGGTAATGAGCGGTTTTGAGGAACTTTTTGCGGCAAAAGAAGCGGCCGGGGAAAAACTGGTGCCCGGGCAGCAGATCACCGCCCAGGTGGTCAGTATAACCAAGGAGTGGATCTTTATTGATCTGGGCGGCAAGAGCGAAGGGGCGGTGGCCAAGTCCGAGTTCCTTGATGCCGATGGTAACAGTACGGTGGCGGAAGGCGACGAAGTGACGGTGTACTTTCTTGCCGAGAAGAAACAGGAAAAGCTGTTTACCACCAAGGTCGGCGGCTCCGCCACCCAGGCCCATCTGGAGGAGGCCTACCACAGCGGGATCCCGGTGGAAGGGACGGTGGAGTCCGAAGGCAAGGGGGGCTTTCAGGTGCGCTTGGGCGGCGGGGCCCGGGCCTTCTGCCCCTTTTCCCAGATGGGTCTGCGCCGGGTGGAAAACAACGAAGAATATATCGGCCAGAATTATTCCTTTAAGATCATCGAGTTCCGCGAAGGCGGCCGCAACATTATTCTCTCCCGCCGGCAACTGCTGGAACAGGAGAGGGCGGCCCGCAAGGAGGAGTTGCGTAACAGCCTGGAGGTGGGCGACAAGATCAAAGGCACCGTGACCTCGGTGCAGAAATTCGGGGCCTTTGTCGATATCGGCGGGGTTGACGGCCTGATCCCGATGTCGGAAATCGGCTGGGGCCAGGTGGATGATATCCACAGCCACCTGGAGCCGGGCTGCGAAGTGGAGGTGGTGATCAAAAGCCTGGATTGGGACAAGGACCGCTACTCCCTGAGCCTCAAGGACACCCTGCCCGATCCATGGGAGCAGGTTGTCGCCCGGTTCCCGGAAGGATCAAGACATCAGGGCCGGGTGGCCCGGCTCATGGATTTCGGCGCCTTTGTCACCATGGCCCCGGGAATCGACGGCCTGGTGCATATCTCCAAACTCGGCGCCGGCCGGCGGATCAATCATCCCCGGGAAGTGGTCCAGCCCGGCGATGAGCTGGAGGTGATGATCGAGTCAGTTGATTCCGAAAGGCGGCGGCTTTCCTTGAGCGTACCGCCGCCGGAGGAGAGCGAGGCCGCCGCCGCAGCCGGCGACAGCGGCCAGGCGGAGGGCAAACCGGCCGCCCGGGCCGCCGACTCCGGCGACCGCCGCCAGGATTACCGTGAGCACCAAAACCAGAAGGAAGATAAGTCCATGGGCACCCTGGGTGATCTGCTCAAGGACCAGCTGGCGAAAAAAGACCGGAAGTAGACCGACAGTGGGGCGCCAACCTTGCTTCAATACAGTCCTTTAAGGCCCGGTTTGGCCGGGTGGCCGGAGCTGGCGCAACTGCTGGACCTACTGGTCCGGGAAGAAGAGCTGGCCGAGTTTGACCGCCACTGGGTGGAGTTGCTGGCCCGGCTCGATCCCCATGCCTCGCCGACGCTGCTGCTCACCGCCGCTTTGCTCCGGGCCGCCGTGGATCAGGGGCATGTCTGCCTGGAACTGGGGGAGGCTGTAGAACGGTGGCCGGCGGCGGCCACCGGGGCGGGTTACCCCCCGCCCGAGCCCCAGAACCTGGAAGGGGAGTTGCGCCGCTGGTCCCTGGTGGATTGCCGGGAAGGTGATGGCGATAACGGCCTGGATTCCGGCGGCGAGTCCCCCGACGAGTCATCCGGCGAATCCCCTGACGACCCCCCCGAAGAGGAAGATTTTGTGGCGCCGCTGGTGCTGGCCGGCCAACTGCTTTACCTTAGGCGTTACCGGCAGTATGAACAGGCCCTGGCCGCTGAAATCCGTCGCCGGGCGGTGAAGGTTGCCTCGCGGCCTCAGCCTGAGAACCCGGCCGCTCGCCTGGCCGAATTAACGGCGGAGGCAGGGGTGGAGTTGGACCCTGATCAGCGGGCGGCGGTGCTGGGGGTCCTTGATCATCATCTCACGGTGATCTCCGGGGGGCCGGGCACCGGCAAAACCACAATCATTTTTTTTATTCTGGCTTTGCTGACGAAATCCCCTTTTTCTTCAACCCCAACAACCCCGACAACCCCGACAACTACGCCAGGCCCGGCAACCCCGTCAACCCCGGCAGGCCCGGCAGCCATGGAAGCCGGGACCGCAGGCACCGGCTCCGTTGCCGGCGGTTGCCGGGTCCTGCTGCTGGCTCCCACCGGCAAGGCCGCCGCCCGGTTGTCCGAAACCCTGCGGGACCGGGCGGGTAATTTACAGGCCATGACCATTCACCGGGCCCTGGGTTACCAGGGCGAAAGCCCCACCATCTTTCGCCATAACCGGGAAAACCCCCTGGCCGCCGACCTGGTGGTGGTGGACGAGGCCTCCATGGTGGACATGGCCCTGATGAGCAAACTGTTCGCCGCCGTGCCCCCCACCGCCCGGCTGGTCCTGCTGGGCGACAAGGATCAGCTGGCCTCGGTGGAGGCCGGTTCCATCCTGGGAGACATCTGCCACGCCGCCCCCCGCCTGTCCGTAAGCATTCACGGGGCACCGCGTCTTGCGGCCCCCTGTGAATGCTTACTCCATGGTGAATCCTGTGATCATTTACCCCTGGCCTCATCGGTCATCGAACTCAACCGGGGTTTTCGTTTCGATCCGCAGCGGGGTATCGGCGCCCTGGTGCGGGGCATCAAGGCCGGGGAGCCGGAAGCGGTACTGACGGTGCCGGCCCGGCACCCGGACCACAAGGCGGAAGTAACCCTGAGCGATCCCGACGACCCGGCGGCCGAAGGTGATTTGTCGGAGCTGGTGCTGGCCGGCTTCCGCCCCTGCCTGGAGGCGGCCTCGCCGGCCCAGGCCCTGGAGCGGCTGGCGGATTTCCGCCTGCTGTGCGCCCATCGCCGGGGCCCGGAAGGGGTGGAGCAGCTCAACCGTTTCTGCCGGGATCTGCTGCTGGCCGCCGGGCTGCTGCCCCGTTCGGCGACGGGTTCGGAAGATGATCAGTGGTACCGGGGCCGGCCGGTGCTGGTGGTGGCCAACAGTTACGAGGCCCGGCTGTTTAACGGCGACTTGGGCATCATCTGGAATTCCCCCGAGGACGAGAATGAACTGATGGCCTTTTTCCCCGCCGCCAATGGTCCCCCGCGTCGTCTGCCGCCGGGCCGGCTGCCCCGCCACGAAACCGCCTTTGCCATGACCATCCACAAAAGCCAGGGCTCGGAGTTCAACCGGGTGGCGGTGGTCCTGCCCCGGGACGATTCACCCCTGCTGAGCCGGGAACTGCTCTATACTGCGGTATCCAGGGCCCGCAGC
Organism: Desulfobulbaceae bacterium; assembly: GCA_003557565.1. Lineage (GTDB taxonomy): Bacteria > Desulfobacterota > Desulfobulbia > Desulfobulbales > Desulfurivibrionaceae > Desulfurivibrio. The sequence continues at coordinate 3,568 of PWOG01000034.1, read as the reverse complement.
CGGGTCCATCTGTTTGGTTCCAAGACCGTGATCAGCCAGGCGGTTCGGCGCCGGGTGACCAGAACCTCCGGCCTGGCCGGGGCTCTGGCTCCTTAACCGGGCTTTGTTCCGGACCGGGCAATTTTTTAAAAAATCCTGTAGTATTGCAAATCGGAGAAGACACCATGCGTGAAGACATAGATTTAACCGCCTTCAAACAGCTCCTCAAAGAGCGGCTGGCCGCCCTTACGGCCGGCAATGAAGCGGCAGACACCCCCGTGGAGCTGGATCAGACCAGGATAGGGCGCCTTTCGCGAATGGACGCCATGCAGCAGCAGGCCATGACCCAGGCCACCCGGCGCCTGGCCGACCAGGAGAAGTTGCGGATCAAGACCGCCCTGGCCCGCATCGAAGACGGCGAATACGGCTACTGTGTTCACTGCGGCGACGATATCCCCGAAGGACGTCTCCGCTTCGACCCCAGCGTCCCCTCCTGCATCGACTGCGCCCGCGAGGCGGAAACCAAGTAAAGCCAGATTCCGAAAAACCCCATGAACCCTTTGGAATTATTCAAGAAAACACCGCAGACCAATTGCGGCCAGTGCGGTTATCCCGCCTGCCTGGCCTTTGCCGCCGCCGTCACCAAGGGCGGCGAGGATCCCGCCCGGTGTCCCTTTATCGATGCCGATGCCCTGGGGATCAACCGGCAACAAGGGCCGGAGTTAGAAGGAGTGCCGCGCCAGCGGGAGCTGGAGCTGGTGGAGTATCTTAAAAGCAGGATCGCCGAGCTGGATTTTGCCGCCCTGGCCGGGCCCCTGGGTTGCCGGCTGACGATCGGCGATGATGGCGGGCCGGTCCTGGTCTTCAACTACCTGGGGCAGGAGGCGCGGCTGTCCGCCGGCGGGATTTTACTGGACGGGGCGGAGCCGGAGGACCCCCGGGACCAGATTCTGCTGTACAGCTACATCCGCACCGGCGGCGGCTCCGCCCCGGCCGGGGAATGGATCGGCCTGGAGAGCCTGCCCAACACCATTTCCAAGGTGCGAACCCTGGACGTCTACTGTCAGCAGCCCCTGGCCCGGCTTTTCAGCGAACACTCCCCGGACCGGGTGCTGGCAGCCTGCGCCCGGCTGGGCGGTGAGATGCCCGCCGAGGCCGCCGCCGACCTGAGCGTGATCATCCCGGTGCTGCCCCGGGTTCCGCACTGTCTGCATTTTTGGGCCGAGGCGCCGGAAGAGGGTTTTGCCGCCTCGGTCAAGGTGCTTTTCGATGCCCGGGTACTTGATTTTCTGGACCTTGAGTCCCTGGTCTTCACCGCCGAGAGGCTGGCCGAACGGTTGACCCTGCTGCTTAAATAACCAACCCGCCTGCCGCCACCGCCGGCGCCGCAAAACGGTCTCGGTGTAAGTGATCACGGGAGCGAAATGGTAAGCGGTCACAGGGTGCCGCAGGTTGTGGTGAGTTCCGGCGGCGAAGCGTACATAAGTACGTGAGCCGGCCTGATCGCCGCTTATGGCGGTGCCCTGTGATCGCTTACATCTCGGTTACGCCATGGAGCGGATTACCGCCCGCATAAAGGCGGGCAGGTCGTGGGGGGTGCGGCTGGTGATCAGCTTGTTGTCTTGGGCGACCTCCTGGTCGACCCAGTTGGCCCCGGCGTGGATCAAGTCATCCTTGATGGCGAAAAAGGAGGTTACCGTGCGGCCGGACAGGACCTTGGCCGAGGCCAGCATCCAGCCGGCATGGCAGATGGCGGCCACCACCTTGTCCTGCTGGGTCATCTCCCGGACCAAGTTGACCATGGCGTCATGACGTCGCATGAAGTCCGGCGCGTAACCGCCGGGAATCACCAGCCCGTCGAAATCCGCCGCCTTGAGATCCCCGGCCGCCGCCGTGCTTTTGGCGGTGGTGCCGGCCTTGCCGGGATAAACCTGGCCGGCCTTGGGGCCAACCACCTCCACCTGGGCGCCGCTTTCCAGCAGCCGGTAGTAGGGGTAGATAAACTCATAATCGTTGTACATCTCCTCGACCATGATGAGGGCCTTTTTGCCGGACAGTTCCATGCTGTGCCTCCCTGTAGCTGTTTTTTTACCAGGTCTGTATCATGCGATTCGTAAGTTGTTGTTCAGCCGTGGTGGCTGCCCAAATAATAGAGCACCACCCCGAAGCAGTCAACTGCTGAGCGGCTTGATACGGAATTGAGCCCGTTTTTCAACGGGCTGATAAAGCCGGGCTGTTAACGCAGGCAGCGGAAGACGTGCAGCGGCTGCAGCCCGAGCAAGCAGACCTTACGCTTTTCTATCGAGGGAAATATCTCTCGATATCCAGGGCGCCATGAAACACGCCCAAGATGTCAATAATCCCTCCCTCAGTTCTTATCAGATACACGATGCGGTAATGGCCATAGAGTAAGATCCGGATCTCGCCTTCGGGCTCCGACCGGTATTTGTGCCCAAGCTCTGGGAATTTCCGCAGCAGTTGCGCTTTATCGTAGATACCGGCAATGACCTTTTGGGCAGCGGCCGGGTTGTCGCCGGTGATGTAGTCATGGATATCTTTCAGCCATTGCTCGGCTTCCCTGGTCCACCTCAACTCTGCCATGTGCGGATCCGGTGTGACAGCTCTTCATCCGAAATGACCCGTCCCGTGCGGACGTCATTCAGGCCCCGCTCGATCATTCTTTCGAAGGCCAGTTCGCGCATGATCTCTTCGTAAGTGGCATCATCGGGCTGGGCCAGGACGACTTCCGCGATTTTCTCTTTCACTGTCTGCATAAAAAATCCTCTTCGATTTACCATCAGTTCGCTAAGCTCCTGGAATCGGTGTTTGAGAATAACCGGATCAAGCCGATACCTGTTTCTGGAGGATTCCTAAACGTTCCGCTAATTCCGCTTGGGTCCATTGCCGTTCCTGTCGCAGCAGTCTGATCCGCTCTGCAATCGTCATATTAGCACCATCATGCACTTAAGAGGTAGTGTTTTGGGTGTATTCTAGCCCCCGAATTCCAAAAAATCCAGCATGCAGTGTCCCGCCCAGCGGACAAGGGCCGGACCCACCTACGACTACGACGACCAGGGTGAGCGGGTAATCAAGCAAAGCCGCCAGAACCTGACGGTCTATGCCAATCAGTTCTTCACCGAACGCAACGGCTCCATCGGCAGCAAGCACATCTTTGTGGGGGAGAGCCGGATCCTGACCAAGGTAACGGGCGGCACCAAGTTCATCCGCAGCTACGACGGCTACACCGACAGCAAGACCCCGCCGGGGCAGATCAAGTTTGAAGAGGGCGGCAAGACCCCACCGGGCCAGGCCAAGCAGGATGACGACCGGCTGCCCCCGGGCCAGGTCGACCGAGAGAAAACCAATCAGGGGCGCAAGCTGGGCCACGACAAACAGGTGGAGCGGGAGCATCCGGGCCAGGGCCAGGGCCGGGAAGGAGATCGAAACCCCGGCCGCTTCGAGGAAGGCACTCACCCCGGCCAGGGAGTCCACCGGCGTTCCGAGCGGGCCGCCGAGGTAGCGCAAAACGTTTGCCAGAACAAACACCTGGCCGGCATCTACTGCGAGGACGGCGCCCAGGTAATCACCG
>PWOG01000101.1 GCA_003557565.1 Desulfobulbaceae bacterium | reverse complement strand
GGCGCGCCCCGCCGCCAACGCGCGCGCGAAGGCCAGCCGTCCGATCCAGGTCGCCTCCTGCGCCATGATCGTGACGCGCGAATACACCTTCTCCCAGACCCGCGGTACCGCCGTGAAGTTGTGCGGCGACACTTCGCGCAGATTGTCGAACACCGTCTCCGGGCTTTCGGCGGGCTGTTGCGCCTTTGCCAGCAGCCCATGGCGAACCGTGTCCAGAACCGACGAGACCCCCCGGGCCACCGGCCCAACCGCCGCCGGGCTTCCGGGGCCTGGCGATCCGGCGGCCGGCGCCCATTGGCCTCCCAACAGCACGACGACCAGCAGCGCCGCCAGCAGCTTACTGTTGCGCTTCATCGGCAAAGGTGCGCATGATACTTTCCACCTGGGGACGGAGTTCAAGGAACAAGGGGACCAACTCGGGGTCCAGGGATTTGCCGGCCTCGCTTTCAATCCTGTTCATGGCATCTTCCACGGGCCAGGCCTTCTTGTAGGGACGCTCGGAGGTAAGGGCGTCGAAAACATCGGCAATGGCGGTGATTCTGCCGGCCCGGGGGATATCCTCCCCTTTCAGTCCGTAGGGATAACCCCGGCCGTTCCACTTTTCATGGTGGGTCAAGGCAATGTCCTTGGAAAGCTTGAGCAGGTCGGACTCATGATCGCCGATTATTTTGCCGCCGATTTCCGTGTGCATTTTAATGACTTCAAACTCCGCCGGGGTCAGCCGGGCGGGTTTGAGCAGGATCAGGTCGCTGATGCCGATCTTGCCGACATCATGCATCATGGATGCGTGCATGATCAGATCCGCCTCGGCGTCGGTCAGCCCGGCCTTTTGGGCCAGCATGCCAGTTAAGTAACTCATCCTGATAACATGCATTCCGGTTTCGTTGTCCCGGTACTCGGCGGCCCGTCCCAAACGGCGGATGATCTCCAGCCGGGTTTTATGCAGTTCCTGCGATTTAACCAGCAGATGCCGGGTCTGGTCCTGGACCATTGATTCCAGATGACGCCTGCGGTCGTACATTTCAAGATGGGTCTTGACCCGGGCCAGAACGATGGGGGCACTCACCGGCTTGGTGATATAGTCTGCGGCCCCCAGGGCAAAACCCTTGGCCTCATCTTCCACTTCCGACTTGGCGGTGGCAAAGATCACCGGAATGTTACGGGTCTTTTCCTCGGTTTTGAGCCGCCGGCAGACCTCGTAACCGTCCATTTCCGGCATCATCACGTCCAGCAGGATCAGATCCGGCGGCTTGGACGAATGAGCCACCTTCAGGGCCAGCCGCCCGCTGGTGGCCACTTTCACCGTGTAGAACTCGCTCAGGATACCCTTGAGTATATCAATATTGGTCTGGATATCGTCAACTACCAGTACGGACTTTTTTTCCTGGGTATTCATTGGTTGGTCCCCTTCCCCCGGCCTGCCTGATCCTGGTGTTCAATAATTTTTTCCAAAGTCATCAACTCGACCAGACCCTGTTCGTAGTCATAATTGCCAATACACGCCGTAAGCCGCTCCAGGGCTTCCCCGGCCTGAAGTTCCTTGCCGGCCAGGGCGCGCAGTCCGGCCAATGTCTCTTCAGCTCCGGAATCGAATTCCTCCAGCCGGCTCCGGGTCCGGGCAATCAGCTCCAGCAGCCGCTCCCGGTCCGATGGCGGCAGGGTCTGTTCCGGCTCTTCTTTCTTCGTGGTCGGCCGCCCCCCGGCCAGGGCTTGTTCAATAGCCCGGCCCAAAACAGCCAGTTCCTGTTCCAGGGGAAGCAGGAGTAACTCAAGATCGGCCACCCTCCCCCGGCCGATTTCCTGTTCCAGCTCCCTGACCATGTCCTCGACGGTCGAAGAGCCGATGGTTCCCGCCAGCCCCTTCAGAGTGTGGGCCAGCCTTTCCGCCCGCTGATACTCCCCGGCAGCCAGGGCCTGCCGCAATTCAGGCATTGCCCGGGCCTGCTGGCGGCAAAAATCCTCCAGTACACTGCAATAAAGGGCAACACTGCCATTGAGTCGACGCAGCCCTTGCCTTACCTTGATCCCCGGCAGGGTGGCCAGTTCCCGCAGGACCGGATCCTCCGCCAATGCCTGTTCAGCGTCAGGCTGATCTTCGGCGGCGGGTGCCGGCGACGGGCGCACGGGCAAGGGGGCCGGCCGGGCCGGAGTGATCCAGCGGCATAAAGTGGCCAGCATCTTTTCCGGTTCGATGGGTTTGCCGATGTGGTCGTTCATTCCCGCCGCCCGACACTTTTCCAGGTCACTGGGCATGGCGTTGGCGGTCATGGCGATAACCGGCAGATCCTTGAATTTTTCCCGGGCGCGAATCCTGCCGGCGGCGGTGAACCCGTCCATCACCGGCATCTGGAGGTCCAGCAGCACCCCGTCGAACTCTGCCTCTTCCAGTCGGGCCAGGACCTGGGCTCCGTTTTCCACCATGGTCAGATCGACCCCCAGGCCGGCCAGCAACTCCCGGGCCACCTGCCGGCTGATGGCATCGTCTTCGGCCAGCAGCAGACGGGCCCCGCTGAGCCGGGCCGCCGGTTGCCCCGAAAGAGCATCCGGCAGGGCGGCAGAGGTGGCTGGATCGACCCTGCCCATGCTCACCGTGAAAATGAAGCTTGAACCGACCCAGGGCTCGCTTTCCACCCGGATTTCCCCGCCCATCAGTTCGACCAGTTGTTTGCTGATGGCCAGCCCCAGCCCGGTGCCGCCATACTTGCGGGAGGTGGAGGTGTCGGCCTGATCGAAGGAACCGAAAATCCGGGCGCACTGTTCAGGGGTCATGCCAATACCGGTATCCCGAACCGTGAAGCGGAGCAGAACCTGGTTGGCGCTATCCTCGACCACTTCCACCCGCACTTCGATCGTGCCTTCCTCGGTGAATTTGAGAGCATTGCCCACCAGGTTGGTCAAAACCTGGTTCAGCCGCATGGGATCTCCCAGCAGCCGGGGCGGCAGGTCAGGGGCGATATCGAGCTTGAAGCTGAGTTCCCGGGACTCGATTTTGGCGGCAAAAATGGCGGCCAGTTGGCCCATGACCTCCGCCGGGGTGAAGGGAATCCGCTCAATTTCCAGTTTGCCGGCCTCGATCTTGGAAAAATCCAGGATATCGTTGATGATACCCAGCAACGAGCGGGCCGAATCATGGACTTTTTCCAAATAATCCCGCTGTTTGTCATCGAGCTCGGTTTTCAGGCAGAGATGGCTTAAACCGATGATGGAGTTCATGGGGGTGCGGATCTCGTGGGACATATTGGCCAGGAAATCGCCCTTGGCCCGATTGGCGGCCTCGGCGGCTTCCCGGGAGGCCAGCAGAGCCGCCTCGGCCTCCTTCTGGGCCGAGATGTCGCGACCGATAACGGTGAACCGCCTCTCCCCGGCGATGATCATCTCGCTGATGGCCAGATAAAGCGGAAAGGTGGAGCCGTCCCGGCGCCGGCCCTCCGCTTCCGCCCTGCCCCCGACCAGCATGGTCGTCTCACCTTCCAGGTAACGGCGCATGTATTCATCATGCTTGGAACCGTGGGGATGGGGCATCAAATAGCTGATGTTGTGGCCGATGATTTCATCGGCCGGATAACCGAAAATATTCTCGGCGGCGGCGTTGAAGGTGAGAATCTCCCCGCGCTGATCGGTGGTGATAATCCCGTCGGCTGCGGTATCGACGATGGCCTGGATACTGGCCGTCTGCTCCTCCACCATTTCCGCCAGCCGGTCGCGGTGGCGCAGCACCTCAACCTCCAGCTTGATCCGTTCACTGACATCTTCCTTGATCGCCAGATAATTGGTTACGCTGCCATCGTCCTGTTTGATGGGGGCGATCATGTTGCCTTCGATATACTCGCTCCCGTTTTTGCGGCGATTGATGAACTCGCCGCGCCAGGATCGCCCCTCACTGATGGTCCGCCACAGTTCCTCGTAGGTGCTTAAGGGGGTGCTGCCCGATTGCATAAACCGCGGATTTTGTCCCATCACCTCCGATTTTTCATAGCCCGTGCAAGCGACGAAGGCCTGGTTGACATACTCGATATTACCTTCGGTATCGGTAATCATGATGCCGCTGGGGCTTTG
>PWOG01000108.1 GCA_003557565.1 Desulfobulbaceae bacterium | reverse complement strand
GACGGGTTGATCCTGGCCGACCGTCACCCCCAGGACCTGGCGGTGGAAAGTATCCGCAGCCTCCGCACCAGCCTGCAGTTTGCCCTGCTGGAGGCCAAAAACAACCTGGTCGCCATCACCGGCCCCGCTCCCGATGTCGGCAAATCCTTTCTTTCGGTCAATCTTGCCTGGCTGGCGGCCGAAGCCGGCAAGCGCACCCTGGTGGTTGACGCCGACATGCGCAGGGGCAAGATGCACAAATACTTCAACATTAAACGTACCCCCGGGCTGTCGGAAGTAATAAGCGGCAAGGTGGGCCTGGAGCAGGCAACCTGGAAAACCCGTAACGCCAACCTCCGATTCCTGCCCGCCGGCATCGTGCCCCCGAACCCGGCCGAACTGTTAATGAACGGGCATTTTCAGGAAATAATGGCGGACATCTCCAATATCTATGACCTGGTGATCCTCGATACTCCGCCGATTCTGGCGGTCACCGACGCCGTCATTGTCGGCCGGCAGGCCGGAGTCAATTTTGTGGTCGCCAAGGCCGGGCAGCATCCCGCCCAGGAAATCGAGGCGGCCCTCAAGCGCTTGCGACAGAACGGCATCAAGCCCCAGGGGTTCATCTTGAACGATATCGTGCAACGGAGCGGTCGCTACCAAAGTTATTATTACCAGTACTCTTATAAACAGAAGGACTAACAGCCCGGCCCATCAGTGGCGAGCTCAACCAAACTCATCTCATCGGTATTGCCTCCTGGTCGGAGTTACAATCTGGAACTGGAACTCCGACCAAGTGGGGAACGATTTCATGCTCCAACTTCGCTAGAAGTCTTGGATTCACCGCCGTGCTGACCACAAACGCCCAGTCTATCGGGCGCCAATTCAGTTCAATTTCGGCACAACTCTCCTCCTGCTTGGCCCTGTTGTTAACTTAAAACCTGCGGCTGATCATCCGAAACGATGCCAGGTCATCAATGGTGACCGTACTGGGTAAGCGACTTTTTGCTGCCAGACTAGACTGTTATGTCGAAAACGTGGCGCTTGGTTAAGTGGTGGAGTTCATGAGTTTTTATTTTAGGTAATTTTTTACTTGTGGATTTTCGATTACCGGACCTAGACTGATTAATAGCGGATAGTCGTTTTCCATCCACTTTTCGGCGGTTGAACAATAGTTCACCCGAATGGCGGTAGCCCGCCCGGACTCCGCCCCCCCCCACACACTGACCAAGTAACTGGCCGCCAGCGAGGACAACTCGTAAATGGATGCCTGGCCACAATTCCTCATCCCCCTGATCATCTGCGTGCCCACCCCGCTCAATAAAAACCGGGAGCCGGGCATCGCCCTTTGCCAGGGGGCCATCGAGCAACTGGTGTCGGTCAGCTTCACCAAAACCGCCGGCAAACTCAATAAGGCCCAGGTGAAACCATGAGCATTTACCAACAAACCATGAACCAGCTGCAAGCCGCCCCCCAAACCTGGCTGGTCACCGGGGTGGCCGGCTTCATCGGCTCCAACCTGCTGGAAACCCTGCTCAAGCTTAACCAGCGGGTGGTGGGGCTGGATAACTTCGCCACCGGCCACCAGCGCAACCTGGATGAGGTGCAAAGCCTGGTCAGTCCCGAACAGTGGCAAAACTTCCACTTCATCCAGGGCGATATCCGCAACTTGGACGACTGCCGCCAAGCGCTGGTGTTTCCCAAGAACTTTCCCGTTGACTACGTCCTCCACCAGGCCGCCCTGGGCAGCGTGCCCCGTTCGCTGGAAGACCCCATCAACACCAACGGAAACAACATCAATGGCTTTCTTAACATGCTCAACGCCGCCCGCGACGCCAAGGTAACCCGCCTGGTTTACGCCGCCTCCAGCTCCACCTACGGCGACCACCCCGGGCTGCCCAAGCTGGAAGATCAAATCGGCAAACCGCTCTCCCCTTACGCGGTAACCAAGTACGTCAACGAACTCTACGCCGAGGTCTTCGCCCGCTGCTACGATTTCAAAACCATTGGCCTGCGCTACTTCAACATCTTCGGCCGCCGCCAGGATCCGGAAGGGGCCTACGCGGCGGTAATCCCCAAGTGGATCGCCGCCATGCTCAACAACGAGCCGGTATATATCAACGGCGACGGCGAAACAAGCCGGGATTTCTGCTACATCGACAACGCGGTGCAGGCCAACCTGCTGGCCGCCACGGTGCATGAACCTCTTCTCTCGCCGAAAGAAGGCGAAGGTGCGGGCGAAACACCCACAAACCAGGTTTACAATGTGGCGGTGGGGGAGCGTACCAGCCTCAACCAGCTTTACGAGCACCTGCGCGGCAACCTGGCCCCGCGCCACCCTCATCTGCAAACCACCAGGCCCGTCCACCGCGACTTCCTTGTTGACGTCCGCCACTCCCTGGCCGATATCAACAAGGCCGACCGCCTGTTGGGCTATCGGCCCAGCCACCGGATCGGCGAAGGGTTGGAAGAGGCCATGCTCTGGTATGAAAACTTTTTTACTACCGAGAAATGAGAACCAAAAGAAATACCCTGCTCAACCTGATGGGTGCGGTGGTGCCCATCGGTGTCACCTTAATCACCGTACCAATCTTTCTTCAGCTTATCGGTGCGGAGCGCTACGGTACTCTGGCAATCCTCTGGGCGCTGATGGGCTACTTCGGCTTTATGGATCTCGGCCTCGGCCGCGCCATCGCCCAGCGCCTGGCCAGTCCCGTGGGCCGCTCTCCCTTTCAGCGCAGCGGGCTGGTGTGGACCGCACTGGCCATGACGGCACTGTTGGGCACCGTTGCAGGCATCATCCTCTGGCTTTCGGCTGATTTCATCCTCAGCCACTGGATCGACATGACACCGGAAAACCTCGCCGAGGCCAAAGGGGCGGTGCCCTGGTTTGTCGCTGCGTTGCCGCTCATCTTCAGCGCCTCCATCCTTAACGGTGCATTGCATGGCCGCCAGAATTTTCTGGCCATGAATCTTCTCGCCATTACCGGTGGCACTTTGGCCCAATTGTTGCCGCTGACCGTGGCGGCTCTCGGGCATGTCAGTCTCGGCTGGCTTGTCCCCGCCGCTTTGGGTGCGCACCTTATCACCTTCGCCATCAACTTTTCATACTGCCGCAGGCATCTGCCGCTGCGGCTAAAGCCGCACTTTCATCCAGAGCATCTCAAACCTCTATTTAGCTACGGTGGTTGGGTGTCGGTGATGTCCATTATGGCGCCACTACTGGTAACCATCGATAGAATGGTAATTGGTGCCTTGGCAGGGGCCAAGGCGGTGGCATTTTATACAGTGCCATACAGCATAGTAACGAAATTGATGGCGCTATCTAGAAGTTTGCACAGTGCGATTTTTCCTCGGCTTGCATCCGCACAAGAACATGAGGCGAATATGCTGGTTGAAAAATCCAGCCGTGCGCTTCTGGCGGTGATGACGTTTATGGTGCTTGTGCTCATTCCGGTGATTCACCCTTTCCTTATTCTCTGGGTTGGAAGTGATTTTGCCACTCAGGCACAAGGAATTGGTGAAGTGATACTGTTAGGAGTTCTAATCAACAGTATCGTGATTCCGCATCATTCGTGGTTGATGGCGAAAAGTAGAGTGCGCGCCATTACTCTGGTCTATTTAATCCAAATCCCGTTTTACTTCTTCTTTCTTTGGTTCGGTTTGAGTTACCTTGGTGTCATTGGTGCCGCTCTTGCGTGGACAGTGCGTATATTGATGGATACAGTCCTGCTCCTATGGATTTCCGGCACTATCGAGGGTGCAATTAAATATAGTCTTGTGCCGATTTTTCTGGTGACAGCATCAGTCGTTAGTACACGCATCTTTCCCTGGAATGATCTAAATCGATGGACGATTGCAGTCCTGCTCATCTTGATAGCGGTGGGTTATAATTGGCGCACGATTCAAAAAGGTTTTGGTTATTTATTCAAACGGCAAGTGGTAGTTACAACATGAAAACAATGGTAACCGATCACAGGGGGCAACCTGAAGTAAGCGGCCACAGGGTGCCGCAGGTTGCGGCTGCTGGGACGGTAAAGCGTACATCAGTACGTGAGCCGACCCGATCGCCGCAAGATGCGGTGCCCTGTGATCGCTTACATTTAGATAACTCAGACGCTGAGG
>PWOG01000143.1 GCA_003557565.1 Desulfobulbaceae bacterium | reverse complement strand
GGCTTGAGTACCCTGTGTACGCGGCGCCTGGCTGCTTGCCCGAATCTACGGCACGGCTGAACGGTTACAACCCGTCAAATCAGCAGGTTGCTGGCCCTGGTGAACGGTTACAAGGAATAAACAAGATCTCCGGTATCCACATCATGCCCGTGTGGGGAGGCGGTCGGGTAAACTTCCAGCAGTGCCGCAGGTTGTGGCGATCGGGCCGGTGCCGCGTACATAAGTACGCAAACCGGCCCGATCGCCGCAAGATGCGGTGCTGCTGGAAGTTTACCGCCGTTGGTAGCGGTTGACGGCGCGGTTATGATCGCGAAGATTGGTGGAAAACTGGTGGGAGCCGTCGTTTCTGGAGACGAAGTACAGATAATCGGTGTCTTCGGGGTCGAGCACGGCGGCGATGGCCTCCCGGCCCGGGTTGGCGATGGGCCCCGGGGGCAGGCCGTGGATCACGTAGGTGTTGTAGGGGGTGGGGGTGCGCAGATCCTCCCGGGTCAGGCGGCGATCGAAGCTTTGCCGACCATAGATCACCGTGGGGTCGGTCTGCAGGCGCATGCCCAACTCCAGCCGGTTGAAAAAGACCCCGGCGATTTTCGCCCGTTCCTCGGCCCGGCCGGTTTCCTTTTCGACGATGGCGGCCAGGGTCATGATCTCCAGCTCATTCAGGCCGGTGCCGTTGCCGTGTTCGGCCAGCAGTTCCTCCAGAGCCTGGCGGGCGCTGCGGACCAGGGCGGCGGTGATCTCTTCCTTGCTTTGGCCCCGGGTAAAATGATAGGTTTCGGGGAAAAGCCAGCCTTCCAGGGTTGGGGAATCCAGCCCGAAACGGGCCGGGGTTTCCGGGTCGGTGGCATAGGCCACAAAATCCTCCGCAGCCAGCAGTTGCTGATCGGCCAGCAGCCCGGCCACCTGGTAAAGGTTGGTCCCTTCGGGGATGGTCACCCGGCGGGCAACGGTGCGGCCGGAGGCCACCAGCTGGAGAACCTCCAGGGGGCTGGCGCCGGCCGGAACGGCATACTCCCCGGCCCTGAGCCGGCTCCGCAGGCCGCTGGCCGCCGCCAGCCAGTGGAAACGCTGATCTTCCCGCAGCACCCCGGACTCCACCAGGGTGTCTTCAGCGGCGGCAAAGGATGAGCCGGGGGGGATATAAACCATGGTCTCGGCCCCGGCCGGGCCGGCACCCACGGCATACAACCAGAACCACAGCCCGGCCGCCACCGCCGGCACAACCGCCAGCACCACCAGCCAACCCGCAAAGCGCCTGAAAAGTTTACGCCGTCCCATCAAAGGCTGCTCCAGGTTCATGACACCCCTCCCGCATTATCCGGCCAGGCAAGCAAAAACAGTCTTGGCAAAAAACGTCTTCCCGGCTACCCGCTTCCCACCTGATCGTCTAAAAATTACCCGCCCGGGCACACCTTCGGCAGCGCCGCCAGATCCGGCACGGCCGAAGGTTTGCCCGGTTTAGTGGAAAATCATTTTCAAAATCTGCTCCATGTTTTTAACCGGCACAAAGGTGATCTTTTCCCGCAGAGCCTTGGGAATTTCCTCCAGGTCTTTTTTGTTGTGCTGGGGGATCACCACCGTGGTGATGCCGGCCCGCAGCGCCGCCAGGGCCTTTTCCTTGAGCCCGCCGATGGGCAGCACCCGGCCCCGGAGGGTGATCTCGCCGGTCATGGCCACGTCGGAGCGGACCTTTTTACCGCTCAGGGCGGAATAAAGGGCGGTGGCCATGGTCACCCCCGCCGACGGGCCGTCCTTGGGGATGGCTCCGGCGGGGACATGGATATGGATATCCAGATCATCGAAGTAATTCTCTTCCAGCTTGAGCTCACGGCGCCGGGAACGGCAGTAACTCAAGGCGGCCTGGGCCGATTCCTTCATGACCTCGCCCAGCTGACCGGTCAGGGTCAGATTGCCCCGGCCCTTCATCAGCGACACCTCGACATAGAGGATCTCGCCGCCCACCTCGGTCCAGGCCAGGCCGGTGGCTATGCCGGGGCGGTCGATCATGTCGCTTTCACCTTCGGGCAGATGCCGGGGCGGTCCCAGGTAACGGTGCAGGGTGCGGGAGCTGATGGAATAAGGGCCCTTGCCGCCCTCGGCGATCTTGCGGGCCACTTTGCGGCACAAGGCGCCGATTTCCCGCTCCAGGTTACGCAGGCCGGCTTCCCGGGTGTAATGGGTGATCAACCGCGAGACGGCCTCGTCGGCGAATTTGACCTGGCCGGTTTTCAAGCCGTTTTCCTTGATCTGCCGGGGGATGAGATAGCGCTTGGCGATCTCCGCCTTCTCCTCGTGGGTGTAGCCCGCCAGGCGGATTACCTCCATGCGGTCCAGCAGGGCCGGGGGGATGGTATCGCTCATGTTGGCGGTGGTGATGAACATGACTTTGGAGAGATCGAAGGGCAGGTTGAGGTAATGATCGGAAAACTCGGTGTTCTGGGCCGGGTCCAGGACCTCCAGCAGGGCCGAGGAGGGGTCTCCCCGGTAATCGGCGCCCACCTTGTCGATTTCGTCCATCATGAAGACCGGATTGTTGGTCTTCACGGTTTTCAGCCCCTGGATGATCCGTCCAGGCATGGCCCCGATATAGGTCCGGCGATGGCCCCGGATCTCGGCCTCATCCCGCATCCCGCCCAAAGACAGGCGATAGAACTTGCGCCCCAGGGCCCGGGCGATGGACTGCCCCAGGGAGGTCTTGCCCACCCCGGGAGGGCCGACAAAGCAGAGAATCGGCCCCTTGCTGGACTTGTTAAGCTTGCGCACCGCCAGGTATTCCAGAATCCGCTCCTTGACCTTTTCCAGCCCGTAATGATCTTCATCCAGCACCTGATGGGCCAGCTTGAGATCCAGCCGGTCCTTGCTGGACTTGCGCCAGGGCACATCCAGCAGCCAGTCCAGATAGGTGCGGATGATGGAGGCCTCGGAGGCGTCGGGGTGCATCATCTCCAAACGCTTGAGCTGTTTGAGGCCTTCTTTCCTGACCTCCTGGGGCAGCCTGCTCTTGTTGAACTTCTCCCGCAGTTCTTCCAGTTCCTGGGAGCGTTCGTCGATATCGCCCAGTTCTTTCTTGAGGGCCTGGAGCTGTTCCCGGAGGAAATATTCCCGCTGGCTGCGCCCCATCTCCTCCTTGGCCTCGGACTGAATCCGGGCCTGAACGGTGGAAACCTCCAGTTCCTTCTGGAGAAACTCGGCCACCTTACGCAGGCGGGCCACCGGGTCCATCAGTTCCAGCACCGACTGGGACTCCTGGACCTTGAGCTGAAGGTTGGACACCACCAGGTCGGCCAGCCGTCCCGGCTCCTCGACGTTGTTGAGCACCACCATCAGGTCCGAGGACATGATGCCCTTGAGCGCCAGGATCTTTTCCGTCTGCTCCCGGACGTTGCGCATCAGGGCCTCGATTTCCACCCCGACCTCACCGGTATCCCGGTCATGGAGCAGCTCAATGTCGGCCAGCATGTAGGGCTGTTCCTGGACGAATTCGGTGATCCGGGCCTTGTTCATGGCCTGGACCAGGACCTTGAGCCGGCCGTCGGGCAGTTTCAGGGTCCGCATCACCATGCAGACCATGCCAATGTGGTGGATATCGTCGACCCCGGGTTCATCCATGGTGGAGTCCTTCTGGGCCACCAGCATGATCAGTTTGTCGCGGCTCATGGCCTCGTTGACCGCCCCCACCGACGACGGGCGGCCGACAAAAAGAGGCAGGATCATGTAATTGAACACCACCACATCGCGCACCGCCATCACCGGCAGCTGCCCGGGTATATCACGTTCGTTGATCTCGGGGGCACCTTCGAATTCGGGATCGATGTCGATACTGTCTTCGTTATGCACTAAATATTCTCCTTTTTAAGGATAGAAGTTGTCGGCTTGGTAATCCGTTGGAAATTAAGCATTCCCGTCGGTTAAGTCAAGGCTTCAAGTAAGCGGTCACAGGGCACCGCATCTTGCGGCACCCAGTGACCGCTTACCATTTTGTCCCCCGTGATCGCTCACGCTACGGCTCGTTAAATCAACAGGTTGCTGGTCATGGTGAACGGTTACCCCGTTCAACCCCCTGCTGCGTCAGCCAGTGGGTCACCGCCTGGCGCAGCAGGGCCCGGTAGGCCTCGCCGCCGCCCAGGCCGCGGCGCCCGAAGGTATAGTT
>PWOG01000343.1 GCA_003557565.1 Desulfobulbaceae bacterium | reverse complement strand
GCGGCCCGGGCCAAGAAGTCGTTACTACCTTCTTCGGGGCAGGCCAGGGTGGCACTGTACATGCCGAAGGCGGCTGTGGCGCCGATCAGGCCGGCACCCCTTACATGCATCTCTTCGATCGCCCGGCAAAATTCCCCCACGGTGCGCAGTTCTTCTTCCACCAGGGCATGGGGCAGGTAACGCTGGTCAATAATCCGGACCACCCGAGGGTCGTCGGGATCAAGCCAGACAGTACGATAATGACGTCCATTGATTTTCATGGTGCACTCCTCATAAGGTAACCAATCACGGTGTTGCCCCGCAGGTTTTTACCTGTAACCGTTCAGGGCCAACAACGTGTTGATTTAACGGGCTGTTCGTTTACGTTTACTGGCATAACAGCTACTGCCGAACCCGGGCCAGGGTAAATACCGCCACCTCGGAGGCGCCGGCGGCGCGCAGTACCCGGGCGCACTCATTTACCGTGGTGCCGGTGGTGAAAACATCATCCACCAGAAGAAGACGGCATTTTTTAATCTTTCCCGGGGCGGTTACGGCAAAAGCGTTTTGCAGGTTTTTGCGCCGCTGGCCGCCGCTCATCCCGGTTTGGGGATCAGTCCAGCGGTGACGGCAAAGGATGTCAAAACAGATTTTTTTTCTTTGCCCCGGAAACAGAGCCCGGGCCAGCAGCAGGGCCTGGTTGAAGCCTCGCTGACGCAGCCGTTGCAGGTGTAATGGTATCGGCACAATGTAATCGTAGTCCGACCAGGCGGCCATTAGTGGTCCGGTGTATCCCGCTGCTCCGCGGATAAAAACAGGCGACCGATGAGCCAGGGCGGCCAGAGAAGTCAGGGCGGCGAGGTCGGCCTGGTACTTACAGGCCTGAATGGCGCCGGCTATGGGCCCCTGGTAGATCAGTGCCGCCCGGGCCCGGCTGAAATGAGGCGGCTTTTGCTGGCAAGGGCCGCAAAAATGGTCCTCGCCGGCACCGGTGGGCCACGGCCGGCCGCAACCGGGGCAATGGGGAGAGTCGAGCCATTTGATCCGGTGATGGCACGGGGTGCAGAACAGCGGCATCCGGGAAGCGGGCATCGGGGCCTGGCAGCCAGCACAGGCGGGGGGAAACAGCAGATCCTGGCAGCCCCGCAACAGGGCGGTGGATAAATTGGCCAGGACGCTCGCCACGATCAGCCTCGGTCCGCCTTTTCCGCCAGTATCTGTTTGACCAGGTTGCCGTCGGCCTTCTTGCCGAAATGCTTCATGATCGGTCCCATGGCCTGCATGGGTGATTTGTACTGGGAAAAATCGATGTTGCTCTCGACCCAGGCCCGGATCTCGTCGGCACCGGCCGGTTGCGGCAGATAGCAGTTGAGGATCTCGAGATAGGGTGAACTCTCCTGATTCTGCAGCTCCAGGGTGGTTTTTTCGGATTTTACCAAGCCGGTGATGATGTTGATAATGTCGTCGTTGGTGATTTCTTCGTCGGTTTTGAGCCGACTGCTTTTTTTGCCAGATTCCAGGGTGATTGGGACAGTGAGTTTGGGAAATTCGCTAAAAATCTGGCGGATGGTGTTCTTCCGCTGCGCGTCCTGGGCCCGCAGGGCTTTTTTGAGGTCACTTTTTAGCTTGTCCAGCAGCGGCATGGACAACTCCTCGCTCCAGCCATAGTCATTGGTTGTGCTGTTCATCGGGGTTTTCTCTCCTTGGGCAATCATGATTAAGTAAGCGATCATGGGGCATCGTCTGCCAGGGCTTGCCGAAACCTTCAAGCACCCCGTGACCGCTTACGGAACAATTCCTTGGTTGGTTACATGATTAATCCGGCGGTGCAGGCCAAAACTGGACGGGGCGCCATAAAAAAGCCCCGCCCGAAGACCGGACAGGGCTGTAAACCATGGCTAAACTCCATGCCGAGGGCCGTCTGGCAAACTACATATTGGCGATGATGGCGTCGGCGAATTCGGAGCATTTAAGCTCGGTGGCACCCTGCATTTGCCGGGCCAGATCGTAGGTTACGGTCTTGTTGGAAATCGTGGCCTCAAGGGCCTTTTCGACCAGCTCCTTGGCCTCCTTCCACTCCAGGTACTCCAGCAGCATCACTCCGGAGAGCAGCAGGGAGCCGGGGTTGACCTTGTCCTGGCCGGCGTACTTGGGGGCGGTACCATGGGTGGCCTCGAACAGGGCGTAGCCGTCGCCGATATTAGCTCCCGGCGCCATGCCCAGCCCGCCAACCTGGGCGGCCAGAGCGTCGGACATATAGTCGCCGTTGAGGTTGGGCATGGCCAAAACACTGTATTCATCGGGCCGCAGCAGAATCTGCTGGAACATGGCATCGGCGATTCGATCCCGGATCACAATGAGGCCTGCGGGCTGCTTGCCGTCATATTTGCTCCACAACTCATCCTCTGAGATCACCTTGTCGGCGAACTCTTCCTTGGCCAGTTCATAACCCCAGTTGCGGAAGGCACCTTCGGTAAACTTCATGATGTTGCCTTTATGAACCAGGGTTACGCTGGGGCGATGGTTGGCAATGGCATACTGGATGGCCTTGCGCACCAGGCGTTTGGTGCCGAAAGCCGAAATGGGCTTGATGCCGATCCCGCTCTCGGCCCGGATGTCCTTACCCATTTCCTGATTAAGGAAATTGATCACCTTGTTGGCCTCGGAGCTGCCGGCTTGCCACTCAATACCGGCATAAACGTCCTCAGTATTTTCCCGGAACACCACCATATCCACCTTTTCCGGTTCCTTGACCGGAGTCACCACCCCCTGGTAATAACGCACCGGCCGGACACAGGCATAAAGATCCAGTACCTGGCGGAGGGTAACATTCAGGCTGCGTATACCCTCGCCCACCGGCGTGGTCAGCGGTCCTTTGATGGCCACCACGTGCTCGGTTATCTTGTCCAGGCTGTCCTGGGGCAGCCATTCGCCGGTTTTATCTTTGGCTTTTTCCCCGGCATATATTTCCAACCAGTGGATTTTGTGTTTGCCGCCGTAGCTTTTTTCCACGGCCGCATCCAGCACCTTGCGGGTGGCCGCCCAGATATCGGGACCGATGCCGTCACCCTCGATGAAAGGGATGATGGGCTGATCGGGGATGTTGATGGAACTGTCTTGATTGATCGTGATTTTTTCCGCTGCCACGGGACTCCTCCATGTTGGTTCGCTGTCAGGCCTAAAGGCCGCTGTTTTCGAGAAAGTTTAAACACCCTAGTTAACTGTAAAAAGCCGGAATCGTCAAGAAAAAAGCCCTGAAGGTGACGTCGTCCAACGTTACCATATCTGGTGATTATCCTGAAAATGGTCACGGGGTGTTGGGAATTGCGGCGGGCCCCGACGACGAGGCCGTGAAGGTGCGTGAGCCGGGTTTTTAGACATAATTTTGACGGTTGAAGAATGCCCGGGTATTATTTTGATAAAATATCATTTATTGTCGGTGTGTTGCAAGACGGTATGAGGATGGCGCCGGAGCGTCGGACACCGGCCCTGGGCCGGAAGCAAGGGGACTCGGAGATGGCCGGGTCGGGTAACGCGGAAACCCGGGGTTTGGCACGGGGTCAGAGAAAACCGTTATCGGGGTTAGCGTATGGGAATTTCATGGTTGAAGGGCCGGTTGCCGGGTTGCAGGGTTATACCGGCGCTGCTGGGGCTGGCTTTATTGCTGGCCTGGTTGGCGCCGGTCGTTGGCGCCTCAGGGGAGGAAAAGCAGCCGCTGGTGTACTTCGGCCACGGCGGCCAGGGCACGGTCAGCGGCTCACTGCATGTCCTTGAACACGGCCAGGATCTTTACCTCATCGATGTCGGCACCTTTTTCGGCGGTGCCGGGGCCAATTACCCCTGGCCCGAAGACATTGCTGTGGAAGCGATTCGGGCGGTGTTCATCACCCACGCCCATGCCGATCACCTGGGGCGCCTGCCCCTGCTGCTGCATGAAGGTTACCGGGGACCGATTTACATGACCCGGGTTACCTACGAGATCGCCGAAGTGACCATGCCGGCCAACCTCGGCTTTGCCGATTGTGGCCCGGAGCGTTTCTATTACTCGCGGCATAATGACGGCCGCAGCCGGATTCCGGTATACCTGGAGGGTTACGATTTCGGCGCCCAGACGGTGCGGCCGGAAAACCGGGTTTATTTCACCGCCCACCGCAGCCGGCTGTCCGCCGACGGTTATTACCT
>PWOG01000162.1 GCA_003557565.1 Desulfobulbaceae bacterium | reverse complement strand
TCAAGGCTGCGGTGCTGGCGGTGGAGGCCGGGCAGGCCCTGCTTTTTGACCCCGAGGAAACCATCAATCTGGCCGACCGGGCCGGGATCGCGATCCTGGGGCTGACGGAAGGCAACGATGGTGAGCTCTCATGCAGGCAATGATCCTGGCCGCGGGGCTGGGCACCCGGCTGCGGCCTCACACCCTGCTGCGCCCCAAACCGCTGTTTCCGGTGCTTGATCGCCCCCTGCTGGGGCGAATAATCGACGATCTGCGCCGGGCAGGATGTCGCCGCCTGGTGGTCAATGCCCATCATCTTCGACAACAGATCTCCTCGGCGCTGGCCGGGGAACCGGACGTGGATCTCCAGCTGGAGGATTCTGAACTGGGGACCGGTGGTGGTCTGCGCCTGGCCCGGCCTCGTTTCGACGAGCAACCGGTACTGGTGGTTAACGGCGACATCTTTCACGATATCGATTACCGTCGGGTCATGGCCCATCATCTGCGGGAAGGCAACGATGCCACCCTGGTTCTGCACGACCGGCCGCCTTTCAACAAGGTGCAAACCGATGCCGATGATAATATTCTTTCCTTTACCGATTCAGCCCGGAGTTCAGCCGTACCCCTGGCCTTCACCGGCATCCAGGTGATCAACCCGGCCCTGCTGGAACTGATCCCCCCCGGCGTTTTTTACCACAGCATCGACTGGTACCGGAGGTTGATTGAGCTTGGCCGCCGGGTCCGGGGGTTGACGGTCAATGGTCATTTCTGGAGCGATATGGGTACCCCGGAAGACTATCTGGCCCTGCACGAAAAACTGCTTACCGGCCCTCAAAGCCCCCTGGAAACCGGCGGGCGCCAACCGTTTTTCCTCGGCACCAACGTCCGGCGGGGCAGGGGGGGCGAGTTTGCCGACTGGGTGGCAGTGGGCAGCAACGCGGTGCTGGGTGACGGGGTGAGTCTCAGGCGGTGCGTGGTCTGGGACCGGGTAGAGGTGCCCGCCGGAACCGTTGCCGAAGACCGGATTTTTTCCCAGAACAGCTTTTCCGGGAACCGCTGATGGATCTTGTTTGGGTGGAACAGCTGCTTGACCGGGTCGGTTACCGGCATTCGCCACTGACCTGGGCCGGCTGCCTGTCCGGTGACGGTTCGGATCGCCGTTTTATCCGCTGCCGTTTTACCGGCGATCCTTCGGTGTTGGTGGTCATGCCCGGAGGTCAAAGCCCCCGGGAACTGGCCGAGGCCCGGGCGGCCGCCGCCCTTGGCCGCCACTTCTGGCAGGCCGGGGTGCCGGTGCCGGCCATTTACGCATTCGATCCGGCCAGCGGCGTCCTGGTCATGGAAGATCTGGGAGATGTCCTGCTTTATCATCGCCTCCAGGACAAGCCTGCTGCCGATGAACTCAGGGCTCTTTACCGGCAGGCCATCGACGCTCTTTTGTCCCTGCAGGTTTCGGCCCGCCCGGATTTTCCCGCCGACCAGTGCTGGGACACCCCGCTTTATGACCGGCAGTTGATGTTGAGCCGGGAATCGGGGTATTTTTACCAGTCCCTGGTGCGGGATGTGCTCGGCCGGGAAGAGATGACCCGGCAACTGTCGGCGGAATTTGCCCGCCTGGCCGACCGGGCCGCCGCCGAGCCGGCGGATTTTGTCCTGCACCGGGACTACCAGTGCCGGAATCTGATGCTGCCGGAGGGTAGGGTGAGAATCATCGATTTCCAGGGTGCCCGCCTTGGGCCCCTGGGATATGATCTGGCCTCTTTGCTCTACGATCCTTACGCCGGCCCCTGCGCTGGATTGACCCCGGAACTGCGGGAAGAACTGCTGGAATATTATCTGGAAAAAGCCGAGAAACTGGTTCCCACTTTTGACCGGGCAGCCTTTGTCCGGGGCTGGTATTTTCTGGCCCTGCAGCGCAACCTGCAAATTCTCGGGGCTTTTGCCTTTTTGAGCCACCGGCGGGGAAAAATTTTTTTTGGCGGGTTTATTCAACCCGCCAGCAAGCAATTGGTGGCACTGCTGACCGCTCCTCCGGGACGGGATTTTCCCGCCCTCCGACGCCTGGCCAGGGAAGTACAACAGCAGACATAACCCAGGCAACGGCACCACACTTTTGGGTGCTCAGCCCGGCTTTAAGTACTTGTGTGCGCGGCGCCGGTCTGCTGGCGCAGAATCTGCGCCCCGGCTGCTTGGGTTACGGCCAGTTAAATCAACAGGTTGCTGGCCTTGGTGAACGGTTACAAGCAGACAGCAAAACAGATACGATTTAGACCAAGAGGATCATATGGCCAAATCACATAAAGCAGAACAGAGCGCCGATCCTCCCGAGGTTCAAAAACGTTCCGCCCTGCCGCTGGTGGCTCTGGTGGGCAGACCCAACGTCGGCAAATCCAGCCTGTTCAACCGCCTGGCCGGCACCACCAAGGCCATCGTCGACGACACCCCGGGGGTTACCCGGGATCGCCATTATGAACAGATAACCTGGAATGACCGCACCTTCATTCTGGTGGACACCGGCGGTCTGGAAACCGATTCCACTTCCGGGATCAACCGGCTGATCCAGGAGCAGACCCGCCTGGCGGTGGCCGAGGCCGAGGTGGTGCTTTTTCTGCTGGACGGGAGGGAGGGGATTTTGCCCGATGACCGGGAGGTGGTGGAAATCCTGCGGCGCTCGGGGAAAAAAGTATATTACCTGATCAACAAGATCGACGCCCCGGACCAGGCGGCAAGGTTGGTGCCGCCCTTTTACGAACTGGGGGTGGAACCGCTCTGGCCCATTTCATCCGCCCATGGTCGGGGGCTTGACGAGATTCTTGACCGGGTGGTCGAGGAACTGCCGATTGCTGATGAACCGGCGGCGGAGCTGCCTGCCGACACCGTGGGTATCGCTTTCGTCGGCCGGCCCAACGTGGGCAAGTCATCGCTGATCAACCGCCTGCTGGGTGAAGAACGGATGGTGGTCTCCGACCTGCCCGGGACCACCCGCGACTCGGTGGATACCATGCTGCAGCGGGGCGGTAAAAATTACCTGCTCATCGACACCGCCGGCATCCGGCGCAAGGGCAAGGTCAGTGAGCAGGTGGAGAAGTTCAGCGTGATCCGGGCCCTGCGGAGCCTTGAGCGCTGCGATCTGGCCATGGTTATCATTGATGCCGAGGAAGGGGTGACCGAGCAGGACACCAAAGTCATCGGCTACGGCCTGGAACGGGGGCGGGCCTGTCTGGTGCTGCTGAACAAGTGGGATCTGATCCAAAATGATCGCAAAAAACAGCAACGGTTATTGAGCGAAGTGGACCGGGCCGTTCATTTTGCCGGTTATGCCCCGGTGCACAAGGTCTCCGCCCTTACCGGCCACGGCTTGGGCAAACTTTTTCCCCTGATCGACACGGTAGCCCGGCAGTACCGGAGTAAATTCACCACCGCCGCCCTTAACCGGATCCTCGAGGAAGCGGTTGGGGATCATCCGCCGTCGCTGCACAAGGGGCGCCGGATCAAGCTCTATTATGTCACCCAGATATCGAGTTCTCCCCCGACCCTGATCATTTTCACCAACGATCCCAAGGCGATCCATTTTTCCTATTCCCGCTTTCTGGTCAATCGTTTTCGCCAGGCCCTGGGGGTGGACCAGGTACCCCTGCGGATTTTCTTCCGGCAAAGACAGCGCCGGGGAGATTCTCACCAGGCTTGAGGGGGAAGTTGTCACAGCGGTTGAAAAAAGCATTATGAACCACCAAAAACAGGAACTTATTACCGATGAAGGGCTGATTGTCCGCCATTCGGGCGAGATCCCGGAGATCGCCTATTATAATTCCCGTCATTATTTGAGCGCCGATCCCGAAGGACCCGGACTGGAGTTGGATGCTGCCGATCATGCCTTCCTCCAGGAGCAGGTCATCGCCAGGTACCGTGAAATTATCCTGCGGGACCTGAACCCGGAAAACCGCGATCGATCAATTTATCGCGGGGTTCGCCGGGTGATGTGGAACTGGCGGCGGCTTGAGAAATTTTGGCGGCGACACGACCTGCCGCCCCGGCCGGAGCTGAAGCAGGAGGTTGCGGCCGCCCTGAGCGCTTTTTTGGATAATGAGTGGCGGGAGGTCCGGGCCGGTATCCGTTCCTCCTGCCTTAACTGCACGGCCGAACAACTGGCCGGATTTCTGCGCCGGATGTCTTTGGACCGGGC
>PWOG01000039.1 GCA_003557565.1 Desulfobulbaceae bacterium | reverse complement strand
TGACAAGATTCACAGCCGACCCCGAGTTCGGCCACCATGGTTTCCAGGTCATCCTCGGCCGTGCGTACGCTTGGTACTGCGTCAAAGTCAAAGCCGGTGGAATGACAGGCCAGGCAGCGATCCTCGTAAGCCCGGGCCTCACCGTAGCTGTGGGCGCGGGGGTTGGTGCCGTTGGGAGAATCGTAGAACTGCCAGCGCAGGAACACATGGCCAGCGTCAGCGGCCCAGACGACATAACGCTGCTTCCACTTGCCGCCGACTACGTACTTGATTTGATCGATGCTGGTAATGGAGCCATTAATTCCAGTTGCTCCATGTTCATATTTCAAGAGAACAGAATAAGGTTCTCCGTCCAGAGCGCCGCCATCATCAATGATTGCGTCTGGTGTATCAATGGCGGTTTGCAGCATATCCAAGGCATCGGAGCGAATGTTGCCTTGGGCTTCCTGGATCATGTCGCCATGTACCGTGTTGGCCCACCCTGATTTATCTTGGTGACAATTCAGGCAACTGGCGGAGCCGATATAACTGGCATTTGCCATCTGCTCCTGGACCTGGGCAAGGGCGAGTTCACCGTCATCATTCCTTGGCACCTCGGGATCGGCTTTGCCGACGCCGCCGTAGAGGAAGGTGTGGGTGTGGATATCGGGCTGGTTGCTGCTCTGCGCCCGTTTCGGCATGATCGCTTCGACGTCCTCCGTGGTGAACTGCCGGCCGTGCGCCCCGTGACATTGGTTGCATGTGGTCGCGGCATCAGCTGTCTTGAGGGCGTTGCCCTGGTGCACGTCATGGCAGCTGGTGCAGCTCATGCCGGCATGAGGGCCCTGCAGCATGTCGTTGTACTGCATGCGGTGCGAGCGACTGGCGCCGTCGTCATGGAAACGCTTGCTGGTGCCGGCATAATAGCCGTCTCCGGGATTGTGCGTGACATGGCCGCCTTCGGCGTCGGTGACATCCAGAATCTGCACATGATCGTGGAGGTTGATGTCTCCAAGCTCGAAGCCGTAGGCGTCACCGCGGCCTTCATGCACATTGTTTCCGCCACTGCGGCCGTGGCAGGAGCCGCAGAACTGGACCTGTTCCACCGCACCAAAAGCACCGGGATTGCCGATGTTAGCGCTGGAAGGGCTGTCGATATGGTCTTCACCGGGACCATGGCAACTCTCGCAGCCGACGCCGAGCTCGGTAACCACGCTGCCCAGGGTATAGTCGGCGGCGGCCCGATCAGCGGCGTCGAGCCGCTCCAGGTCAAGGCCGGTGGAATGGCAACCGAGGCAGTTGTCTTCGTAGACGCTGCCGGCGCCGTAGCCATGCCAGCGGTCATCGCGATCGCTGCCAAGGTCGGACCAGTGGCCGTGGCTGCCGTCTTCCTTGGACCAGTAATACTGGCTGGTGAGGAATACATGGCCTTCGTCGGTTTTCACCACGTAGCGCTGCTTCCATTTACCGCCGACCACGTACCTGATATCATCGATTGATTGCAGCTGACCGTGATCCCGGCCGATCTCCAGGATATCACTGTCGGGGTCGTTGGCCAGCGCCTGCTTTAACTCCTCCCTAGCCCAGGGGGCCATGGTGTCTTCGTCGGCCACCTGGATCATGTCGCCGTGCACGGTGTCGGCCCAGCCCGCGTGCTCACTTGCGTGACAAACAAGGCAGGACTCCGATCCCACGTAACCATCTCTGGGCTGGCCCTCCAGGACCACGTCACCTACGTGATCATCGCCGGGGGCTGAATCGGAATCGCTGCTGCTCGACCCCGATGAGCAGGCGGCCAGGCCGGTGCCCAAGACCAGAACCGCCGCCAGCGCGAACGGTTTGATCAAGCTTTTTTTACCTTCTCTTACCATTGTTAAAACCTCCTCTCTTGTGGAATGAAACGGGGGGTGCCCGTTGCCTGTCACCGGCAAAAAGATTTTCCTTTAAGCCGGTGATCTCGCCTCAACTGGCAACCTTATTAACTTTGACTTTTGTAAATCCGAGACAGAAAAAGTGATAGAGAAAGTAAATTATAGTTTGGGGTTGTTTTGTGAACAGGGCTTCACAAATTATTTACATCTTATTGGTATCTAGACAAAAAATCCCCTCGTCAGGGATGACGAGGGGATCGTGGAACAACAAGAAAACACTGGCTTCGTAGGGAGGGTCGGAGCCGGCGCTTCCTGCTTTAGGCGTCCGGGCAAGATTTGCCCGGAATGGTAAAAGGAGAGCTGCCGTTTATGCACAATCGAGTATGCTGAAAAAAAACACGACGGGCCAGAGAAAAAAAGTTCACCGCAATCGCCGGAATGTGAACGTAAATTCTCGGCCGCTAGTCTGCTTCTTCTTCGGTACAGAAGAGCTCGTGCATGGTCTTGATCAACTCCAGGATCCGCCCTTCGCTGATCCGGTTGACGATGAAGTTGGCGTTTTTGCGGTAGTCGATAATGCCCTGGTTGCGGAGGATATTGAGATGCTGGCTGACGTTGGCGTTGGTGGTCTGGACCTGGCGGTGAATCTCCCCCACCGTCATTTCCTGGTCCTGGAGCAGGCAGAGAATTTTCAGCCGGATGGGGTGGGCCATGGTTTTGAGCATCTTGGCCATCTCTTCAATCTGCTGATCTTTCATGGCGAGGCAACCTGTTGTGGGTGGTAAGGTGGAGGTTGGACGGCTCCGTTTCGGTTACGCTTAAGACATTGGTTTAATAGCTTGTTATTCGGTGAAAGTAAAGAAAAAAATAACAATGACGCTGGCCGGGCCATGGGCGCCCGGTTTGGCCGTTTCACTGGGGCTGGCCGTGCAGTTCCACCAGTTGCTCGAGCCTGACCAGGCGGAAATTTTCCTGCAGTTCAGCCTCCTTTTCCCGCAGGATCTCCAGGGTTTCCGGATAGGGATGACCCAGCCCCACAGCCCATCCCCGGTCTTTGGCGATTTCCAGCAGCTTGGCCAGCTGGGCTCGGACCACCTCGGGTTCACGGTCGTGATCCAGGTAGATATCTCGGCGCAGGAAGGGGACCCCGTGGTCGGCGGCGACTTCGGCCCCGACGCTGTCGGCGGTGGTCATGGTGTCGAGGAAAAACAGGTCGTGGCGGGCCACCTGGCTCATCAGCAGGTTCATGGCCCGACGGTCGGCGGTGAAACGGGAGCCCATGTGATTGCTGACCCCGGGGGCCATGGGCACATGGTCCAGGGCCTCGGCAAAGCCGGCGATGATTTCCATGGGGCTCATTTCCGTATCCAGCAGCCCGGGGGCTTTGTTCCACTTGTCGTCCAGGGCCTCCAGCGGCAGGTGCAGCAGGATGGGTCGGTCCTGTTCCAGGGCCGTGGTCAGCACTTCACTCAGGTGGGGGGCAAAGGGGATGAAGGAAAAGGTCAGTTCCAGCTCCAGCTCCAGGGCCTGCCTTTCCATTGCCGTATCATAACCCAGATCGTCGATGAGCAGGGCCAGCAGGGGGCGGGGGTCGTCCATCGGGGCCGGCTGGGTTGCAGCCTTCGCCGGCTTTTTTTCGGCGGCGGGCTTGCCGGGGGGCTTGGCCGGAGTTGGTTGTTCGGCGACGGGCGCCGGCGGGGCCTCGGGCTTTGCCGGCGGCTCGCGGAGTTGGGGCTGATGGAGAAAGATCATGTAGGCGAAGGCGCCGAGGCTTACCAGCAGCAGGATGGTCAGCAGCAGCGGCCGCCAGGATGGCAGCAGGCCACCGCCCTTTTTTTTCGGGGAGGTTTTTCTGCGGTTGGGCGCCTTGGAGGCCGCCGGTTTGCGGCGGGTCCGGGCGCCGCCCCTGGTGGTGGTTTTTTCGGTCATCTTAGTTTTGCCTCTTTAGCACGTACTGGCCCAGAGCGCCCAGCAACCGGCGCCGGCCGGAAGCCGGGAAGATCTCCAGGGCCCGGTCGCCGGCGGCAATCAACTCCTCCGCCCGTTGCCGGCAAATGGCCAGGGCGCCGGTCTGCTCGAGCAACTGCCGCACCCGGGGGAGCCGCTCGAGCCGCTGCTGCGGTTGGGCGGCAAGAATATCATCCAGCTCTTTGATGTCTTGCATGTTTTGGGCCGTGGCCTGTTGCCGGGCGACGATCAGGGGCAGGGTCATTTTGCCCTCCTGGAGATCGTTGCCCACCGCCTTGCCGGTGGTGCCCGGTTCACCCTGGTAATCAAGGAGGTCGTCAATAATTTGAAAGGCCAGCCCCAGGTTGGCCCCGTAGGTCCGGACCGCCCGGCGCTGGTCGTGGCTGCCGCCGGCGGCGGCG
>PWOG01000298.1 GCA_003557565.1 Desulfobulbaceae bacterium | reverse complement strand
TCTGACGTTGGTCCGTCTGATCCGGGACCATCCCGATGGTCGCTATATCACCATCCTGATGGTTACCGACCCGGAGCGGCCCGAGGAGATGGAACAGGCCTTCAAGGCCGGCGTGACCTGTTATATGGCCAAACCGGTGAAACGGGAATTTTTGCGGGCCTGGCTGGCGGCGGCCCGCAAAAACAGTGAGGACATGCACCAGCTCCGGGAGCATCACGAGGCCGATGAGAGGCATCGCCGGGAGCTTGAGTCCATCAACTCCCAACAGGAAAACGCCATCACCCGGGCCAACGAAATGGCGGCCGAAGCCTCCCGGGCTTACATTGAGCTCAACCAGATTTTCAAGACCGTGGCCGGCGGGATTCTCCTGTTAGACACCCAGTACAATATTCTGCGGTTTAACGCCGCCTTCCTGCGGATGGCCGGTGTTACATCGCAGCAGGCTCAAGCCGGCAAGTGCTACGATATTTTCCCCTCGGTGCTGTGCAACACCCCGGATTGTCCGCTCCAGCGGATCAAGGCCGGAGACGAAGAAGTGGAGTATGATATCGAAAGACCCGCGTCCAATAACGGGTCCACGGCCTACTATCATGTTCTGGCTACCCCCTTCCGCGGGCCGGGCGGCAATCTGGTGGGCATTGTCGAGCATATATCCGATGTTACCAGCCGGGTGCAGGCGGAAAAGAAACTCCAGGAAAGCGAGCAGCGCTACAAGGAGTTGAGCATCAAAGACGAACTCACCGGCCTTTACAACAGGCGTTATTTCAACAAACACCTGGCCATGGAGGTCGAGCGCGCCTGGCGTTACAGCCACCCCCTGACCCTGTTGATGCTGGACATCGACAATTTCAAGCACTTCAACGATACCTACGGTCACCCCCCCGGAGACCGGGTGTTGGCCGCCCTGGGCCGGCTGCTTCAAGATGCCCTGCGGTTAACCGATTTAACCTGTCGGGTAGGTGGCGAGGAGTTTGCCGTGATTCTGCCGGAGACCTCGGGTGATGCCGGGTTCAAGCTGGCCGAGCGGCTGCGGCGGAGTTTTGCCGAACTGGAGTTTACCCCCGTGGAAGGAGTTACGGTCCGGAAAACCATGAGCGTCGGGGTGGCCGAGTTTGCCAATAATGAGAGCCCTGAAGATCTGCTGGCCCGGGCCGATAATAATCTTTACGCGGCCAAGGAGGCCGGCCGCAACCGCTGCATCTTCCGTTAAAAGCGCGTCAGTACCGCACCTTGCGGCGATCAGCCCGGCTTGCGTACCGGGGTGCGCGGCGCCGGGCTGCTTGCCGCAATCTGCGGCACTGACGCGCTTTTAACTTCCTGGCTTGCCGCGTTGTTATGCTTGTCGCAAGCTTATAATCCGTGATGCCGCCAGCTTTTAATTCATTGGTACCCGGTGTTGCCAGCTTACATTCTGAGACCTTTACTGCATTCGTAAGTGATCACTTATCTACATTCTGGGGTTGAAGTAGGGTTTGATGGCTTCGGGCAGGCGGATGGTGCCGTCGGGCTGCTGGTGGTTTTCATAGATGGCGGCCAGGGTCCGGCCCACCGCCAGGCCGCTGCCGTTCAAGGTGTGGACCAGGGCGCTTTTGTTGCGCCCCGCCGGCCGGAAGCGGATTCCGCCCCGGCGGGCCTGGAAATCGCCGAAATTGCTGCATGACGAGATCTCCCGGTAACAGTTCTGGGCCGGCATCCACACTTCGATATCATAGGTCTTGCGGGCCGAAAAACCCAGATCGCCGCTGCACAGGGTCACCACCCGGTAGGGCAGTTCCAGGCGCCGGAGCACTTCTTCGGCGTTGGCGAGCAGCATTTCCAGCTCCTCGTTGGAGGTCTCGGGGGTGGTGAACTTGACCAGCTCCACCTTGTCGAACTGGTGCTGGCGGATCAGCCCCTTGGTGTCGCGGCCGTATGAGCCGGCCTCGGAGCGGAAACAGGGGGTATAGGCGCAGTAACGGACGGGCAGATCCTCTTCGGCCAGGGTCTCATCCCGGTGAATGTTGGTTACCGGCACCTCGGCGGTGGGGATCAGCCAGAGATCGGTGTCGGCGATCCTGAACAGGTCCTCGGCGAATTTGGGCAACTGGCCGGTGGCGGTCATGCTGGCCGTGTTGACCAAAAAGGGAGGCAGGACCTCGGTGTAGTCGTGGCGCTCGGTGTGCAGATCCACCATGAAGCTGATCAGGGCCCTTTCCAGACGGGCGGCGAAACCGGTGAGCAGGGCGAACCGGGCCCCGGAGAGTTTGGCGG
The DNA here is from genome assembly GCA_003557565.1 of Desulfobulbaceae bacterium. Lineage (GTDB taxonomy): Bacteria > Desulfobacterota > Desulfobulbia > Desulfobulbales > Desulfurivibrionaceae > Desulfurivibrio. The sequence goes on along the minus strand of PWOG01000298.1, from coordinate 13,652 downwards.
CCCGGCTGAAATCCAGGCTGCCGTCGGTCTCGCCCAGTTCCCAGTGGGGCGGGGGGGTGAAGTCAAACTCCCGGGGCGGGCCCCAGCGGCGATACTCGACATTGTCGGCCTCACTGGAACCCGGCGGTACCGAATCGTCAAAGAGGTTGGGAATGGCCATGACGATTTCTTCCAGCCGGGCCTCGATGCCGGCCAGCCGCTCCTCCAGCTCCTTGAGGCGCTGCCCCAGCTCCCTGGTGGCCGCCATCTTTGCCGCCGCCTCTTCCTCCTTGCCCGCCTTCTTCAGGGTCCCGATTTCCTGGGACTCAGCTTTGCGGTGGTGGCGGCCGTTTTCCAGCTCCTGCAGAATATCCCGGCGTTGCTGATCCAGGTTGGTAAACTCATCCAAAGAGGCGGTGTCCAGACCGCGGCCGGCGGTTTTTTCCTTGACCAGCTCCAGGTTTTCCCGAATGAAACGTAATTCCAGCATTTTTCTTCCTTAAGTTTGGCGGTATCCCGGCTGAGGCTTGCTCAGTGGCGGCGGATGTGGCGCAAAATCTACCACAGAGCACTCGGTGAGCACAGTAAAAAGCGCTGTGAGACCTTGTGATTACTTGCTTTTTTGCCGCCACCCTTGGTGGGCCGGATCCTTAGAGCTCACCGGCCAGGGGCAGTACCCGGACCATTTCCTTCTGGCGCAAGTGGCGACGGTTGGCGGGTACCATGATGATGGCGTTCATGGTTTCACCGGCCCGCAGTGGCCGGACCAGCAGCCGCCCGCCCTCGGCCCTCAATACCGCGTCTTTAAGTTGCATTACCCCGCTTCGGGGGCGGGTTAACGGCTTGCTTAAACAGGCGTTGACGGTGACGGCTCCCGGCCGGTGATGGCCCTGGGCCCGGCGCAGGGCCGGGGCCACCAGCAGGTAAAAGAGCAGATGCACGGCTGGCGGTGGGCCCGGCAGGCCGAAAAACAGGGTCTGCTTAAGCATGGCGGCCATGGTGGCTTTACCCGGTCGCAGGTGCAGCTGACGGTACAGCAGTTCAGCCTGCAGCCGTTCCAGCACCCCGTCCACCAGGTCGTGTTTGCCCGGCCCCATGCCGCCGGTGGAAATGATCATGTCCAGGCCTTGTTGGGCCTGGCGGGAGAGGATGGCGGCGATGGCTTCGGGGTCGTCCCTGACCGTGCCCAGATCCACCGGTTCCCCGCCCCAGCGGCGAATCAGGCCAGCCAGCAGAAAGCGGTTGCCGCTGATCAGACTGCCGGGAACGGGATTTTCCCCGGTGTCATCAAGCAGTTCGCTGCCGGTGCAGAGCAGGCCCACCCGGGGTCGGGGGTAAACCGCCAGCTCACCCACGCCGGCGGTGGCCAGCCGGGGCAGATGCTCGGGGCTCACCGGCCGGCCCGCGTGGACAATGATCTGGCGCCGGCGCAGGTCGGTGCCCGCCGGCCGGATGTAATCCCCGCGCCGACAGGTGGTCAGCAGGGTAATATGGCGCTCTTCCTCGTGGTGGACATTTTCAAAGGCGATGACGCTGTCGGCCCCCGGTGGCAGCAGCCCGCCGGTCATGATCCGGTAGGCCTGGCCCGGTTTCAGCCGGCCGGCCGGCCTGGTCCGGCCGGCGGCGATTTCGCCCAGGACCTCCAGGCGTACCCCCCCGGGATCGGTTGCGGCCTTTATGGTGTCGCGGGCTCGCAGGGCGTAGCCGTCCCGGCTGGACTGGGGAAAGGAGGGCACGGCCAGGCGGGCCCGAACCGCCGCCGCCGGGATCCTTCCCAGGGCCCGTTCCAGGGGGACTGTTTCCGGCGGAGCGGGCCGGCTGTGGGCCAGGATCTGACGCTGGGCCTGGTGAAGGGTGAGGGTGGTCATGGTGGGATGCTGTTCCTGGTATTTTTTGCCCACCGGAGCCTCAGGGCAAAGTGTTGAGATCGTCGCGGTAGTTGATATTGGCAAACACATTTTCGTCGTCCGCCGACAGGCCCAGTTCGGCGGCGTCCATGGTCCGGACCCGCAGCTGCTGCAAAAGCCGGTTGATCTTGCCCTGGCCCCGGGCCAGGGCGGCATCCACTGCCGGCAGGACCCGGCGATGATAGATGGCATGGATGGGTTCGCAACCGCTGGCCGGGGCCGGCATGATTACATCCCAATCGCCGGGGCAGTGACACATCCGGCGGATCACCCCGGGGTTGAGGCGGGGCATGTCGCAGGCCACGATAAAGGCCCGGGGAGCGTCGATTCGGTACAGCGCCGCCTGGATCCCCGCCAGGGGCCCGGCATTGAGCACCAGGTCACCGGTCATGGGCCAGCCGAGAAAGGAGTAATCTTCGGGGTGGTTGGTCACCAGCAATTTTTCCGCAAAGATTTCCTCGAGCACGACGGTGACATGGCTGATCAAGAATCGGCCCCGGTGACGGGCCAGGGCTTTGTTGCTGCCGAAACGGCTGCTTTTGCCGCCGGCCAGGATTACCCCCGCAATGCCGGGCTCAAGGTCGCGGGGCCGGAGAAAATTCTTGCCGCCTGCCGCCGCCGGCGGGTGAGCGCTCACCTCGGGAGTCATCAGGTGACTATTTACCGCCATGGTGGTTGTCGGTCGTCAGAGTCTCCTGGGGCGGTTCGTCTTCATCTATACGGAGGACAATTTCACGGGGCCGATCGCATCCCCGGAGGCTGGCGATCATGCCCTTGATGCCCCGCCGCAGGAAGGAGGCGGCAAAGCGGTTTAAGGGGATGGGCTGGCCGTTGACCTCCAGGCGGATAAAAGATCGGCGCTTTTTGTCCGGGCCCCCGGATCTCTCGGTTGCGCCAAGAAAGCGCCGTTGCAGAAAATCGGCCAGCTCTTTGACCTGATCGGGGTTAAAACAGGGCAGTTCCAGGTTGTCCGGTGGTTCGGCGCTGACCATGGCCAGCCAGGAGGAGTCTCTGCCCGCAAGGGGTTCGGGGTGCAACCGGCGGCGGTAAACTTCGATCTTGGGCAGCCGGGTACGCTTGTAGCCCTCGGCGATAACCAGGTCGGCGTCACCGAAATAGCGGGTGACCAATTCATCGACCCCCAGGTCGCGATCGGTATCGCTGATCATGCCGATGCCGGTGGGGGAGGCCAGGACCACGGTATGAGCCCCGGCCTGTTTGTGCCGCCAGGTGTCCTTGCCGGGGGTGTCCATGGCGAATTCGTGGACGTGGTGCTTGATCGTGCCGATCCGCAGGCCGCGCCGGTTGAGTTCAGGCAGCAGTTTTTCCAGCAGGGTGGTCTTGCCGCAGTCGGGCTTGCCCACCACGGCGACAACGGGGATTCTCATCCGGTTTCCTTATGGGTTTAAAACCAAAAGCAAAAAAAAACATGAAATACTGCCTCAGTGTAAGTGATCACGGGGCCAAAATGGTAAGCGCCCACAGGGTGCCGCAGGTTGTGGCGATCGGGAGGGCGAAGCGTACATCAGTACGTGAGCCGGCCCGATCGCCGCTTTCGGCGGTGCCCTGTGATCGCTTACGCCTCGGTCTTGCCGGTTCAGCCCGGGGGCCAGGTCAGCTGACGGCCGCCGAGTACGTGCAGGTGCAGGTGGAAAACCGTCTGGCCGGCCTGGGCGCCGTTGTTAATCACCAGCCGGCAGTCGCTGATGCCTTGTTCCGCCCCCAGCTCGGCGCCCTTGCGGACCAGGGCGCCGATCATCCCGTCGTCTTCCACGGCCAGGTCACCGGGGCCGCTGACATGCTTTTTGGGGATCACCAAAAAATGCTTGGGGGCCTGGGGTGAAATGTCCCAGAAAGCCAGGAGCTGGTCATCTTCATAGATCTTCTCGGTGGGAATTTCACCTTTGACCATTTTGCAAAACAGGCAGTTGTCCGACATCTGGATTCCTCCTTGGGCGGCCCGCGCCGGCGGGGTTGTTTTCAAACACGCAGTTTACGGAGAATAACGACCATTGTCGGCAAATGTCAAGCTGGAAAGAAAGTGCCGGGGACCGGCACCGCCGGCAAATGGTACTGATTGATCAAGGTGGGGCGGTCAGTCGGGCGGGCTCGCTTACGGCCCGCTAAATCAGCAGGTTGCTGGCCCTGGTGATCGATCACACTATCGCAACTCCTTTTTTGGCCGGCTGAATATGTTGTAAAACTGGACGGTTGGCGACGCCGGTGGGACGGCTGGCAGAATGGTAGGGGAAGGCGGTAGCAAAAAACGGCAAAAAATGTCGTTTTTTTCGTCGTTTTCGGTTAGGATTGGCCCCTTGCGGGACAAGGTATTTATCTGTTTTAACTGATTTTGCATGAAGGAAATTAAAGATGCGTCAGCTGGTGATCGATCAACTGAGCCGCGAAGAGTGGCACAATATAGAAAATTATTTCAAATGCAATTTGCGACCCGGCTCCATGGCTGATCTGTACTGGCTGGAGTTGCCCCGGCAGCTGTGGGGAGAGGCCCAGCAGGGCCACGAAGAATGTGCCCCCTTTTTCTTTGCCGTTGAAATGACTCAAAAGCAGGTGATTTTTGAAATGCTGCTGCGCAGTTCCGGCAACCTTCATTGTACCTGCATCGGTTACCCAGAAAAGGCTCAGCGGGCTTTTCTGCTCGATTTTTTCGACCGCATGCTGGAAGCCGAACAGATCCGCGCCTGAGCCGCCGGTTCGGCCGGTGCCCGTGACCACTTACGGGACCAACCTGTGAATTGGTTTAAGGGCTTCCGGGTTGCCTTGACTTTTTGCCGGGAGGCGCTCTAGCATGATTTAGCCGGTCTGTATTTTTAGCTGGCCGATTTAGGCGGGGGAGCGGGGAAGCGGTTCGGAAATATGGCAATTTAAAATCAGGCGGTGGCTTTTTATGGCGAGCCCTACATTGTCCCGAGTCCCACAGCAGGTGTCTTTGAATCTGGACCAGCTCCTTCATGGGGAAGAAGTGGTGGCCATTGTCGACGACGATGACGCTATCCGACAGCCCCTGCGTCAATATTTCGACAACCAGGGTCTGGCCGTGGTGGAAAGCGCCACCGGCGCCGGTCTCCTGGATGTTCTGGCCCGACAGCGGGTGGCCCTGGTTCTGCTCGATATCGGCCTGCCCGACATCGACGGGGTAACCATGCTGCCGCAAATTATCGAAGCGGATGCCGATGTGGCGGTGGTGATGCTCACCGGCGTGGCCGAGCTTCAGGTGGCCCTTGATTGCATGCGCCAGGGGGCCACCGATTTCATCTCCAAACCCGCCAATTTCGACCAGATTTTTCATGTCGCCCGCAAGGCCCTGGAAAAGCGGCGCCTGATCCTGGATAACCGTAAGTACCATGAAGAGCTGGAAGAGGCGCATTTTCGGCTGCGTCTGCTTCACCAGCTGTCGTTGAAGATGAACAACGTCTATCTCAGCACCGTTGAGCTGGACGAGATTCTCCAGGCCGTGCTGGTGGGGATCACCGCCCATGAGGGACTGGGATTCAACCGCGCCTTTCTGGCCATGTTCTCCGAGGACGAAAAGGAGTTGCGCGGCCACATGGCCATCGGCCCGGGCTGCCGGGAAGAGGCCGGCCGGATCTGGGGCGAGATGCGGGAGCGGGACATGGATTTCGGCCAGATCGTTCAGGAAATCAAGAAACGATGCGAATACGATGATGCCGAGGTCTACCGGCTTGTCCGGCGTCTGACGGTGGCGGCCGAGGAAAGTGAAAACCTGTTGATCAAGGCGGCGGCCACCCGGCGCAGCGTTCTGGTCGCCAGGGGCAATAAAGGAACACCGCTGCTGCTGGACCGCGACTGGGGAGACGGCAACGATGACGGCGAAGGGGGCCACCTGCCCACCGGAGAGCCGCTGCCCGTCCCCCATGAACTCCTGGCGGTGCTGGGGGTGGACAATTTCGTGGTGGTGCCCCTGTATTCCCCGGGCCGGCCCTTCGGGGTGATCATCGCCGACAATTACATCACCGGCCGCAATATCACCAGTGTCCATGTCAGCGCCCTGGAATTGTTTGCCAGCCAGGCCAGCCTGGCCATTGAGCAGAGTCATCTGTACCAGGAGATGCAGCGGCGGCTGGCTGAACTGGAGGCCCTGTACGACGAACTCAATCGGAGCAAGGATCTGCTGGTGGAAGCGGAGCGCTATTCCGCCATCGGCCAGATGGCGGCCCAGCTGGTTCATACCATTCGCAATCCCATCACCTCCATCGGCGGGGTTTCCAGGATTCTGGCCAAGAGGGCCGGGGACGAGAGCTGGGGGAAATACATTAAGGTGATCAACCGGGAAACCGCCCGTCTTGAAACCATCATGAATGAGCTGTCGGACTTTGTCAGTCAGATCCAGTTGGAAAAACAGCCCTGGCGCCTGTGCGAGCTGATCAAAAAGACCATTTTGCTGCTCCAGCAGGAAATCAAACGGCAAAACATTGTCTGGGAAATACAGTGTCCGCCCGGCGGGGTGACAGCCCCGGTTGACCAGCGGCAGATGCGCCAGGTCTTTCTTCATCTGCTGAAAAACAGTGTTGAGGCCATGCCCGAGGGCGGCAACCTGACGGTGATCGTCGGCGAGGAAGAAGATAATGCCGTGATCAGGATCCGGGACACCGGCACCGGCCTGCCTGATTCACAGATGACTCGGGTCCGGGATCCGTTCTTCACCACCAAGACCTACGGTACCGGCATGGGGCTGACCCTGGTGGAAAGGGCGGTGGAGGCCCACGGCGGCACCTTTTCCCTCAAGACCGCCAGGACCGGCGGGATGGAAGCGGTGGTGCGGCTTCCGTTGCATGACCAGCCGTCGTAAGGTAAGCCCACTCACGGAGTGGGCCCGGCAAGGGGCAGCTCAAAAACAAAGCGGCTGCCCAGGCCGGTTCCCGCCGAGCTGACCCAGATCCGGCCGCCGTGGTGAGTCACGATTTTACGGCAAAGGGCCAGGCCCACTCCCGTTCCCTCGAAATGCGCCCGGCTCTGCAGGCGGGAAAACACTTGAAACAGGCGATCCATCTGGCCAGGGTCGATGCCGACGCCGCGGTCGCTGACCGCCACCCGCCAGTAACCGTTTTTTATCCGGCTGGTGATGGTGACCCGGGGCGTTTGCTCGGGAAGGTGATATTTGATGGCGTTGTCGACCAGGTTTTGGAAGAGCCGGTACAACTCGTCGCGGCTGGCGAAAATCTGTGGCCAGCTGCCGCTGATTACGATTTCGGCCCGGCGTTCTTCAATCAGCGGGGCGAGAAAGGTCAGCGCTTCATCCAGGGACTCGCGGCTGGCAAGCATCTCTTTGGGGGCGGTTTTGCGGCCCACCCGGGAGTAATCCAGCAGAGCCACGATCATGGCGTCCAACCGCTGGGCGCCGTCAACGGCAAAATGCAGTGACCGGCTTTCGGAGTCAGCCAAACGCGGCCCCAGTTTTTTCTCCAGCCGCAATAGATGGCCGGTGATCATCCGTAACGGCTGGCGCATGTCGTGGGAGACGGCGTAGGCGAACTGTTCCAGCTCGGCGTTGGAGCGCCGGATTTCGTCTTCGGCCGCCTTACGGGCGGTGATGTTCACCAGGCTGCCTTCGGCAAACAGGGGCCTGCCCCGCTGTTCCCGAACCAGACGGGCGCTTATGGCCACCCAGAGCTCGCTGCCGTCCTTGCGCCGCATGGGGATTTCCATGTCTTCAACCGCCCCTTCCTTTTGCAGGGTGCTCCAGAGCAGCCGCCGATCTTCGGCCCGGACATAAAGCTGTTGTTCCAGGTTGTTGAGTTCCCGGAGCATCTCATCTTCCGAGGCGTAGCCGAAAATTTCGGCCATGGCGGGGTTGACCCGGTAAAAGCGGCCCTCCTCACTGCTTTGGAAGATCCCTTTCATGGCCTGTTCAAAAATGGTGCGGTAATCCTCTTCGGCCTCTCGCAGGAGCCTGGTTTTTTCTTCCAGGGTGGCGGCCATCTGGTCAAAGGCGCGGGCCAGCTGGCCCAGTTCATCGGGTCCGTGGGGCAGGGCGCTGCGGGCAGCAAGATCGCCATCCTTCAGGCGGCGGGTGGCGGTGACCAGTTTGGCCAAGGGGGCCAGCAACAGCCGGTCGCTGAGCAGACAGGTCAGCAACAGGGCGGCCAGGATGGCGCCGCCCATCAGGCCGAGGTTACGAAGCAGGGCTCGGCGGCTGGCCATCAGGGTTTCATCGCGCAGGACGGCCACGTGAAAGATCATGTAGGGCTCGTCGGCATCGGGCAGAAAAATCTGTTGATAGGCAAAAAGCCGGGGCCGCTGGTCTATGTCGACCGCTACTCTGGCCCCCTGGGGTTCGGGGCTGCTGACCATCGACCAGACGTGGTCCGGGGCCTTAAGACCCAAAGACCTGTCCCGGTCAGGGGGCACCCGGTAAAGCACTCGGCCCTGATGGTCCAGGACCACCAGCACGGTCTGGGGGGGGAGATCGGCCCGGACGAAGATTTCGGATAACATCCCCAGGTTGTAGCCGGCCTGCAAAACCCCGGTCAGGCGCTGATCGTCGTCGTAGACCGGCAGGGCGAAACGAAAACAGGGACAACCGTCGGCCAGGTTGTCGGAATATTCACCTGCGGCCAGGCGACCGGCGGCCACGGCTCGGCGGAACTGGCGGCTATCGGCGTTGTCGAGGGTGTCCATTGGCCGGCCGCTGGCCACCAGTTCACCGTCGGGGGTAAAAAGCCCGATGTTGCTGAGATGAGGCAGGGGTTCCAAAAGCTCGGCAAAGAAATCCCGGCTGGCGGCGGCGTTTTGTTGCTGAACCATGGGCAGCCGCGACAGGGTTACCAGGATGGTGGCGATGGATTCCGCCAGCAATTCTTGTTGGGCGGCCAAGGCGTCCACCAGGAAGAGTGCTTCCCGGTGGGCCTCGGCCATGGCCTCCTGGCGGCGTTCGTATCCGGTATAGGAAATGACCGCCAGGGCCGGAGCCAGGGTCACCGCCAGCAACAGCAAAAGCTTGTTGCGGATGGATGGCCGCCTCAATGATTTCACGTCCACTCCAGGTTGAGAGGGAAATCCGTTGGGCAATGGTTGGGCGAATTGCCCGGACAATACTTTTTTGTAGCTGAAAAAGCCGCCTGTAACAAGAGGAAAGGTATGAAGAAACAGCGAGACCAATAAAAACCGGGCACCGGCGGTCAGGACAAAAAAAGGGCCAGCCTGTACGGGCTGACCCTTGTGTTGCTGGCGTCCCCAACCGGATTTGAACCGGTGTTGCCGGCGTGAAAGGCCGGTGTCCTGGACCTGACTAGACGATGGGGACCAAAATATGCATTATTTGGTCGGCGCAAGTAGACGAGCGGAAAAGCTTCAATCCTCAGGCCGCCTTCCGCCTGTCGATGGTGGGTCGTGTTGGACTCGAACCAACGACTCTCTGCTTAAAAGGCAGGTACTCTACCATCTGAGTTAACGACCCCCTTGCCGAGACGCCACTTTTTACAACAGCGTGGCCCTCATGTCAAGGAGAAGCTGGGGCCAGCTCTTTTTTTTTCACCGCAAAGCCCGGGGAAAGTGCTTGTCCCCGGTCACGGGGTCTGCTATTTTGCCGTGATCTTTGAAGTAACAGTGCTCTGTTATTATTTTTTTCTCACGGAGAGACAGTCATGGGAATCATGTCCCGTTCGGGCAGCTTTGTCCGTTACGCGGTGGAAGGTGAAATGCCGGCCAACTTCTGGGAGTTCGCCGGCGAGCGCATCGCCGCCAACGCTTTTGGCGATATCGATGACACCTTCGATGAACAATCGGTGGGCTGGGTCTCATTGGCCAGCATGTTCGACAGCGACTTCAGCCAGGGGCCCTACGCCCTGGGTGATCATCTGGCGATGAGCATGCGGGTGGACGAACGCAAGGTGGCGGCCAAGATCCTCAACAAGTTCTGCCTCAAGGAGGAGGACCGGTTGCGCCGGCTCCACCAGGTGCCCAAGCTGAGCCGGGCCCAGCGGCTGGAGATCAAGGATAACATGCACCTGATGCTGCTCAAAAAATCCATGCCGGCCCCGGCGATTTATGATATGTGCTGGAACCTGGCCGAGGGCACCATCCTCTTTTTTTCCGCCAACCAGAAGGCCCAGGAAAACTTCGAGGAGCTTTTCCGGCGCACCTTCGAGCTGGGGGTAATCCTGCAGCCGCCCTATCTGGTGGCCGAGCACCTGCTGCCCGCCGATCGGCACCGGCAGCTGGCCGACCTGAGCCCGGCGGTTTTTGTCTAAATTACAGCCAACAGCCCGCCACCAGCGCGGTCTGCGGAGGAAAACAGCGTGGATCTGGTTGACCTGATCGAAGAAAAACAATTCCTGGGCCAGGAATTTCTCCTCTGGCTCTGGTACAAGAGCGAGGAACGGGGCGGAGCGGTGATGGTGCCCGAGCTCGGCCGGGAGATCCTGGTGGTTTTTGAAAAGCACATGCTGTTGGAGTACGGCGAGGGTGAGGCCCATGAAAAGCTGGTCTGCCGGGGCCTGATGACCGAGCTCAAGGAGGCCCGGGCCGGCCTGGTGCTGGGCAAGAAACCGGAACAGGCCCGAATCCGGCTGGAAATTGACGATCATGAATGGAGTTTGACCTTTAAAGCCCGGCTGTATGAGTTCCAGAGCGTTCGGCTGCCTAAAACTGAAACCGGCGCTGGCAACAGCGAAGATCCCGCCGAGGTGGAAGGCCGATTGCTGGACCAGATCGGCCTTTATGAAACGGCGGTGCGAACCATGGACCAGCTGTTCCGGGCCTTTCTGGATCTTCGCTGCAGCCCGCAGTGGCCGGAGGAGCTTGGTCGAGTCCAGGAATGGGTCCGCAAGGGGAGCTAGAACAAAAGATGGAACTGGAAACCGTTATCGGGCTGGAGGTCCATACCCAGCTTAAAACCAACAGCAAGATTTTTTGCGGCTGCAGCACCGAATTCGGCCGGCCGTCCAACAGCAACACCTGCCCGGTCTGCCTGGGGCTACCCGGGGTGCTGCCGGTGCTCAACCGACGGGTGGTGGAGTTCGCCCTGAAGCTGGCCCTGGCCACCGACTGCACCATCACCCGGCGCAGTATCTTCGCCCGCAAAAATTATTTTTATCCGGACCTGCCCAAGGGCTACCAGATCTCCCAGTTCGACCTGCCCATCGCCGAGCACGGCGCCCTTGCCATCGAGCTGGAGGACTATACCCGCCGGATCGGGATCACCCGTATCCACATGGAAGAGGACGCCGGCAAGCTGATCCACGACGAGCATGAACCACAAAGCTACGTCGATCTCAACCGCACCGGGGTGCCGCTGCTGGAGATCGTCAGCGAGCCGGATTTGCGCTCCCCCGCCGAGGCCGCCGCCTACCTCCGCAAGCTCCACGCCGTGGTCCGTTATCTCGATATCAGCGACGGCAACATGCAGGAGGGCAGCTTCCGCTGCGATGCCAATATCTCCCTGCGGCCCAAGGGGCAAAAGGAGTTCGGCACCCGGACCGAGCTCAAGAACATGAACTCCTTCCGCAACGTGCAAAAGGCCCTGGAGTATGAAGAACGCCGCCAGCGCGATCTGCTCCTGGACGGCCGGGAAGTGGTCCAGGTTACCCTGCTCTGGGACGCCGACAAGGGGGTCAGCCAGGCCATGCGTTCCAAGGAAGAAGCCCACGACTACCGTTATTTCCCCGACCCCGACCTGGTGCCGGTGGTCATCGACGAGGAGTGGATCAAAACCGTGGCCGCCGGCCTGCCGGAGTTGCCACTGGCCCGCAAAACCCGCTTCATGGAACAACTGGGGTTGCCGGAATACGATGCCCAGGTGCTGACCTCCAGCCGCGAACTGGCCGATTATTTCGAACAGGCCCTGGCCGCCTACCCCGCCGGCAAGAAGTTGAGCAACTGGATCATGACCGAGCTGATGCGGGTGCTGAAAGGCGACGAGGGGATCGATATCACCGCCTGCCCGGTGAGCCCGCAGAACCTGGCCCGTCTGCTGACCATGGTGGATGAGGGGATGATTAGCGGCAAGATCGCCAAGACGGTCTTTGAGGAAATGATGAGCTCCGGCGCCGACCCCGATACCGTGGTCAAGGAACAGGGCCTGGTGCAGGTCAGCGACGAGGGCGAGCTGCTGGAGATGGTGCGGGAGATCATCGCCGCCAACCCCGAGCAGGCCGAACAGTTTCGGGCCGGCAAGTCCAAGGTCCTGGGTTTTTTCGTCGGTCAGCTGATGAGGCAGACCAAAGGCAAGGCCAACCCGCAGATGGCCAACGAGCTTTTCAGCCGGGAACTCCAGGGAGAATAACACCGCAGCCAAAGGTCATCCCATGACCAGCAAGGGTCCCAAGAGCAAGGTTCACCCCACCGGCACTGACGGTGAACTGCAGGATGCGGCAAACGATACGGGTCGGCGTGGACTGTTTGCCCAACCGTCCCCCGCCGAGTCTGGTCCGGCGGCGCAGGAAACGGCGATTCTTGACCGTTCATCCGGCGCCGGCCGGCAGCAGCACAAGGGCGAGGGTCACCGTCAGCGGTTGCGGGATCGTTTTCTGGCCCACGGCGCCGACGGCCTCACCGACAGCGACATGCTGGAGTTGCTGCTCACCATGGGCACTCCGCGCCGGGACTGCAAGCAGCCGGCCCGGGAGCTGCTGGCCCGCTTCGAGGGCTCCCTGAGCCGGGTGTTGGACGCCTCCCAGGCGGAACTGGAGCAGGTGAAAGGGGTGGGGGCGAAAAATTCCTTTGCCATCCATTTCGTGCAGGCGGTGGCCCGGCGCTACCTGCGCCAGCGGCTCATCGGCAAGGAGTATCTGCGCTCCAGCCGGGAAGTGGGGGATTACCTGCTGCACGCCATGCGGGGCCTGAGCCGGGAAACCCTGGTGGCCATCCTGCTGGATGCCTCCTACGGCATCCTGGCGGTGGAGGAGGTGGCCACCGGCACCCTCACCGCCGCCTCGGTTCATCCCCGGGAACTGGTCAAGCTGACCATGGAGCGCCACGCCGCCGCAGTGATTCTGGCCCACAACCACCCTTCCGGCAATACCAGCCCCTCCCAGCAGGACCGCCGGCTGACCCGGCATCTCTACCTGGCCCTGGCCCTGTGTGAAGTCCAATTGCTGGACCATTGCATCGTCGGGGGTGAGCAGCGCCCCTACAGCTTCGCCGACCATGGACTGATGGAAGAGATTCGAAGGGACTGCCAACCAATAATCCAGGGCGGGTAAACGTTCAGCAGCACCGCATCTTGCGGCGATTGAGCCGGCTTGCGTACCGGTGTACGCGGCGCCGGCTCAATCGCCACAACCTGCGGCACTGCTGAACGTTTACCTTTTTTCTTGCTCTCCCTCTTTTGTTTGGCGATGTTATACTGCTGCCGTGAAAACGCCTATGGAACCATATGTTGAACCCGTTGCCGGAACGGCCGGGCTGTATGTGCATGTTCCCTTCTGCTTGGGCAAGTGCTCCTATTGCGCTTTTGTCTCCTGGCCCTGCCGCCGGCCCCCCGCCGGCTATCCGGCGGCGTTGCTGGCCCAGGCCCGGCAGCTGGCGGCGCTGCCCTGGAGCCGGGAGCGGACCTTTTCCTCCCTGTTTATTGGCGGCGGCACTCCCACCATCTATGCGGCGGGGGTGCTCACCGATTTGCTGGCCCGGCTGCGGGAGCTGTTTGCTTTCAGCCCCGGGGCGGAAATCAGCCTTGAGGCCAACCCCGACACCCTGGACCCGGCCATGCTGGTTCAGCTGCGCCGAGGCGGGTTTAACCGGCTCAGCATCGGGATTCAGAGCTTCGATGATCATTTGCTCCGCGCCATC
>PWOG01000027.1 GCA_003557565.1 Desulfobulbaceae bacterium | reverse complement strand
TGTCCTGTAAGCGATCACGGGGGGCAAAATGGTAAGCGGTCACAGGGTGCCGCAGGTTGTGGCGAGCCTCGACGGCGAAGCGTACCTCAGTACGTGAGCCGTCTCGATCGCCACAAGATGCGGTGCCCTGTGACCGCTTACGTTACATCTTGACCATTGGCGGCAGGCCCACTATGTTGTTTTAATAGACTGTAGCAAGCCTGGCGGGGAAGGTGGTGGCGGCCGCATCTCCGGCTTTGCCCTGGTTGCCGGCATTCTGGCCGTGACGCCTTGCCTTTGTGAGGTTTTTGGTTGCAAGCGCAACGATGAGCAGGTAGTTTTTCCACATCGTTACAACCACCCTTAACGTAGCTACAACTGGGAGGAAACGCATGGAACTTCAGGTTGAAGGCCGTAACTTGGACATCCGTAACACCTGGCAGGACAAGATCGACAATGAAAAGGCCCGGCTGCTGCGCCATCATGCCGGTATGGTGCATCATCTGCGGGTAAGTATCGAGGAAAACGCCGGCCACAAGAACAACGGCTATGAGGTCCGCCTGGTGGCGGGAGTGCCCGGCGACACCGTGGTCGTCGGCCGCAAGGGTGAGTCGGTGCGGACCCTGCTGGGGGAGGCCTTTGACACTTTGGGGCTGCAACTCAAGGAACTGCAGCGCAAACGTCGCCAGTCCCACCCCAAGACCAAGGCGCAGCCTCCCGAAGAAATGGACGAGGTCTGATAAATTCCATGGAAGAACTGGTACAGGTTGATATTGGCGAGCAGTACCTGGGTGCGTCCCCCGAAGAACTTCACCGGCGGATCGTCGCCCGCAAGGAAGAACTGGCCGGCCGCCTGCTGCTGCTTTGTCATCATTATCAGCAGGAGGCGGTCTTTCAGCATGCCGACGCCAGCGGGGATTCCTTGAAACTGGCGCGGATCGCCGCCGAAAACCGGGACCGGGATTATATCGTGTTCTGCGGGGTCCATTTCATGGCCGAGGCGGCGGATATCCTCACCGCCGATCACCAGCAGGTATTTTTGCCCGATCTGCGGGCCGGCTGCCCCATGGCGGATATGGCCTCCCGGCCGGAAGTGGAGTGGGCCTGGCGGGAACTGGCCGAGCACATCGATGCCGATCGCCTGGTGCCGGTGACCTATGTCAACTCGTCGGCGGCCATCAAGGCCCTGGTGGGGGACAAGGGCGGTTCGGTCTGCACTTCCTCCAACGCCGAACGGGTTCTGCAGTGGGCCCTGGACCGGGGGGAGAAGGTGTTCTTCTTCCCCGATGAACATTTGGGGCGCAATTCCGCCGCCGCCATCGGTATCGCCGACGAGGAGGTCATCCGCTGGCAGCGGGGGCAGCCATTGGGCGGCAACACCCCCGAGCAGGTCCGCCGGGCCCTGGTCATCCTCTGGAATGGCTACTGCTCGGTGCATATGCAGTTCCAGCCTCAGCATGTCCATGACTGGCGGCGGCGCGACCCCGAGGTTCGGATCATCGTCCATCCTGAATGCCGTCGCGAGGTGGTGAGTCTGGCCGATCAGTACGGCTCCACCGAGACGATCATCAAGGCGGTCAGCGACTCACCCCCGAAAAGCAAATGGGCGGTGGGCACCGAGATCAACCTGGTGCGCCGCCTCCAGGCCCGGCATCCCGACAAGGAAGTGCATTCCCTGTCGCCGTTTCAGTGTCTGTGCTCCACCATGTACCGGATCAAGCCGGCCTATCTGCTCTGGATCCTGGACCACCTGGTTGAGGGCCGGCCGGTCAACCGGATAACCGTGGATCCGGAAACGGCGGCGGCGGCGCGTCTGGCTCTGGACCGCATGCTGGCAATCTGAGGGAGGTCAGGGTGAACAAAAGCTATCTGGACAACAACGCCACCACCCCCCTGCTCCCGGAAGTAGTCGAAGTGATGCACCGTTGCCTGGCGGAGGATTTCGGTAATCCCTCCAGCGGCCATTCCCATGGCGAGGCGGCCCGGCGGCGGGTGGAAAAGGGCCGGGAACAGGTGGCGGGGCTGCTGCACTGCGCCCCGGACCGGGTGGTTTTCACCAGCGGCGGCAGCGAGGCCAACTGCCAGGCGATTTTCAGCGCCGTCATGGCCCGGCCCGGGGGACGGCATATCATCGCTTCCTCGGTGGAACACCCCTCGGTGCTGGCTCCCCTGGAGTTTTTGCGCCAGCAGGGCTACGAGGTGGAACTGCTGCCGGTGGATCAGGCCGGCCGCCTGGACATGGCCCTTTTGGAAAACGCCATCCGCCCCGAGACCGTCCTGGTTTCCTTGATGGCCGCCAACAATGAAACCGGGGTGCTCTGGGACGTGGCCCAAATAGGCAGCATCTGCCGGGAGCAGGGGGTGCTTTTCCATTGCGATGCCGTGCAGCTGGCCGGCAAGGAGGAGATCCGGGTCGAGGAGTGGCCGGTGGATTATCTTTCTCTGGCCGCTCATAAACTGCACGGTCCCAAAGGGTGCGGGGCCCTGTACTGTCGGCGCTCGGCCCCGATCACCCCGCTGGTGATGGGCGCCGGCCAGGAAAACGGACGGCGGGCCGGCACCGAAAACGTGGCCGGGATCGCCGGTTTTGGCCGGGCCTGCGAGGAGGCGGCCGGCTACCTGGCCCGGGGGGGCAGGGCGTCCATGGATGAATTGGGCCGTCGCCTGGAAGAAGGGCTTTTTACCGCTTTGCCCGAGGTCAGGATCAACGGCGAGGGGGCGCCGCGACTGGCCAACACGGTCAATGTCAGCTTTGAATACTGCTCCTCGGCCCAGATGATTCAGGATCTGGATGACCGGGGTTTTGCGGTTTCGGCCCACGCCGCCTGTCACAGCGGGGATCTTGATCCTTCGCCGGTGCTGGAGGCCATGGCGGTGCCGGAAACCTTCCGCCACGGCACTCTGCGGATCAGCCTCAGCCGGCTCAACACAGCCGAGGAAGTGGATGCCCTGCTGGCGGTGCTGCCCGGGGTGGTCAACAACTCCCGCCAGGGCTTTGTGTAAGAGCCGTCATCAGTAAGTGATCACGGGGCAGCGCCGATTAACAAGATAAACGGAGGGTGATTGGGAAGATGTGTGGAATAGTCGGATATATCGGGTCGCGGCGGGTGGTGCCGGTGCTGCTGGAAGGGCTCAAGCGCTTGGAATACCGGGGCTATGACTCGGCGGGGCTGGTTTACCTGGGCAAAAAGGGGCTGGTCAAACACCGGGCCCAGGGCAAGCTGGTCAATCTGGAAGCCAAGCTGGACCGGGCCCGGGATACCGCCAGCCATGTCGGCCTGGGGCACACCCGCTGGGCCACCCACGGCTCCCCTTCGGAACTCAACGCCCATCCTCACAGCGATTGCCATGGCGAACTGGTGGTGGTCCACAACGGCATTATTGAAAACTATTATTCCCTGCGCGAGCAGCTGCAGGCCGAAGGCCACGTCTTTCGCTCGGAAACCGATACCGAGGTCCTGGCCCATCTGATTGAGAGTTATCTGTGCGGCAACCGGTGCGACCTGGTCAGCGCCGTGCGCCAGGCTCTGGAGAAGGTCCGGGGCTCCTACGCGGTGGGAGTGATGTGGGCCGGTGAGCCCGATAAACTGGTGGCGGTCCGTTCGCAAAGTCCGCTGGTTCTGGGAATCCAGGACAACCATGACGGCGGCTGCCTGCTGGCCTCGGATATTCCCGCCCTGCTGCCCTATACCAACCGGGTGGTCTTCCTGGAGGACCAGGAGATGGCGGTGCTCCGGGCCGACGGTTTTGAGGTCCGCCGGATGAGCAGCGGCCGCAAGATCAAAAAGAAAATCACCACCATCGACTGGAACCCGGCCATGGCGGAGAAGGCCGGTTATACCCATTTCATGCTCAAGGAGATCTTTGAGCAGCCCCAGGCCATCCTCAACACCATCCGCGGCCGGGTGGACGCCGAGCACGGGCAGGTCTCCCTGCCGGAGCTGGGGCTCTCCGACAAGGTGCTCAAGGGGCTCAAACGGATTGTTCTGGTGGCCTGCGGCAGCTCCTGGCATGCCGCCCTGGTGGCCAAATACTGGCTGGAAAAGTGGGTCGGAATCCCGGTGGAGGTGGATATCGCCTCGGAGTTCCGATATCGCCGGTTGCTGCTGGATAAACAGGTGCTGGTGATCCCCATTTCCCAGTCCGGCGAGACCGCCGACACTCTGGCCGGCACCCGCCTGGCCCTGAAGTCCGGGGCCAAGGTGGTGGCAATCTGCAACGTTCTGGGCAGCACCATTACCCGGGAGGCTCACGGCACGGTATATACCCATGCCGGCCCGGAAATCGGGGTGGCCT
>PWOG01000069.1 GCA_003557565.1 Desulfobulbaceae bacterium | reverse complement strand
CGGTAAGACTCCTCTATGGCCCGTTCATGGTCGCCGAGCTTGAACAACACCAGGCTGTAAAGGGCTCGTAGTTCGGGATTGCCGGTTGGTTGCGAGGCAAAAACCACCTCGATCAATTTTTTGGCTTCCTCATATCGGCCGAGATAGTTCAACGCCGTGGCTGCTCCCTGGTAGCCCTCCCACTCTCTGGAATCAACGGCCAGGGCTTTTTCAAAGAACCGCAGGGCCTGCCGGTAATTACCCGCCCGCAGGTGATAAATGCCCAGATTATGCAGCGGCACCGAGGGCAGATCAATCCGCTGGAAATTATCAAGCTGCAATGCCACCAGGGAGGCCTGTTTAGCCTCCTCATGCAAACCTGCCTGCAGGTATTGCGTTCCCAGGTTGGTATGCACCCTACTCAACCCCGGCGACTTGGCCGCATTGTCGTGCCACAGATACAAGGGGTGGGCAAAAAGGGAGTTGCGCTGAAACACCGCATGCCCCTGGCCGGCGATGACAATCACGATAAACAGGCAGGCCAGCACCCGAAAAGTCCGTTTCTGGCTGAAATCTTTCAAAAAAGCGATGATCCCCACCGACGCCAGCATATAGAGCGCCATGGAAGAGATGTAATTGCGGTGCTCGTAAACCATCTCCAGGGGAATAATGGTGCTTTCCACCAGGTGATTCACCACGAAAAAGAGCAGGCAGAAGGAAATGAGGGGTCGCTTGGGCGCCAAGTAGGCCCCCATCGCCACCCAGGCCGTCCAGAACAGAATGGCCGGAATGGTCGTCCAGGGGGAAAACATCGACTGATAAACAGGTATTTCATAGATCAGGGTAAAACGTTCCGCAATGGGGTAGATCATCAGGGTCAGGTAGAAAAACAGCACCCGCGGTTGGGTCATGAGCCTTTCCCAGGGGGTAAAGTCCCGCTGGGCATAGGCCTCCCCGGTCAGATAGCCGATGGGGTTGGCCATGACAAAAGCCAGAACCACGATAATTCCCAGGGGAATGGCCGCAACCAGCAGGTTACGTTTCAGGTTGGCCCGCGACAGGCCCTGGACGAGCAGGACATCCAAGAGAAACAGGGTCGGCAGGAGCAAAATGGCATTTTCTTTGGCGGCAAAGGCGAGCAGGCCCGAACCGAGGCACAGGCCGAACCAGGCGACTTGACGATACATCCCCTGGGTGGTTCGCCCCATGAGATAGAAAAACATGGACATGATGAAGAACATCCCGGCCATGGAGGCCATGCGCTGGACAATGACCGTAACCGCCGTGACGTGGATGGGCGCCGTGGCCCAGAGTATTGCCGCCAGCAGAGCGATGGTGCCGGCGCGATCAGCGTAACGGCCCTTCATAATGGGCAAATGCAGGGTCTTGAAAACAAACAGATATAGAAACACCGACCCCAGGAAGTGGATAATGAAATTGACCAGGTGGTAGCCCCAGGTGTCCAGGCCGTGGAAGTAGTGATTCAGGCCAAAGCTGAGATAGGAAAGCGGCCGACTGATGTCGCCTTTAAGACTGTAAAAGGTTGTCTTGATGGACTCCCCGTCCAGCGAGGTCAGGTGCACATGCGGGTTGTGGGTAATGTTCTGGTGGTCATCGAACACCCATGCCCCGTTGAAACTGTTGGCATAGATGATGGACAGAATAACGAATAAAAGAAGCAGCGGAAACAGGTGAGTCCGCCAGCAACTGACCCGGTCCGGAGTGCAGGGGGCAGGATTGGTAACCGGCTTGGAAATATTCACGCTTTGACCTCATCTTGCTGGTGCCTCGGCAAAATCTGCGGACAGACCCGGGAGTGGACACCCTCCCCCAAGGCGAATGATACCGGAGAAAACAACTTCCCTTTCTAATAAGTGATCGACTATACTTGCTATCCCTTGCGATCACAAGACGGTAACATGACTTTTATGGCAAGCAAGCTGCCGCAAACTGCCAAACGCGGAAAAAACGCCAACCGTTCAGCCGCCGCCGCCTGACCTCGAGCGGGCGAACCGAAGAGTTAATGCCATAAAACTCTCGATTACAACGGGATAAGGAACGATGACCATGGATAGCCCTACAGAGCGACGGCGTTTTCTCATCGACATCTGCCACCCGGCTCATGTGCATTTTTTCCGCCATCCCCTGGAAATTCTCCAGGATCGTGGCCATGAGGTGCGAGTTACCAGTCGCGACAAAGACGTCACCCTGGCCTTGCTGGATCAATTGGCCTGGACGCATGAACCGCTGTCGGTGATGGGTGACAATAGCCGGCTGGGCATGCTCACTGAACTGACTCAGCGCAATGCGGCTCTGTATCGTCGAGTACGGCAATTCCGCCCCCACGCGATGGCCGCCGTTGGTGGTATTTTTATTGCCCAGGTGGGTTTTCTCACCCGCACTCCCTCACTGGTGTTCTACGATACCGAAAACGCCCGCTTGCAGAATCTGCTCACTTATCCTTTTGCCTCACAGGTCATTGCCCCTCGCTGCTATGGGGCATGGTTGCCCGGGGGGGCGCGGCGATACGCGGGTTACCATGAGCTGTCTTACCTGCACCCCGCCCGTTTCACAGCTGATCGGGAGCTTGCAGTGGCCAACGGTATCGACCGCGAGCGCGACACTTTCCTGATTCGCCTGGTCGCCTGGCAGGCGAATCATGATGTCGGCGAGCGGGGCTGGACGGTGGACCTGCTTGACCGGGTGGTTAATTATCTGGCCCCCAGGGGCAAGGTCATCATTTCTTCGGAAGCGCTATTGCCCGAACATTTGCAGCCGCTGGCATATCGGGGGGATCCCTTGCAACTTCATCATGTATTGGCCCATTCCCGACTGCACCTCGGCGAAAGCGCCACCATGGTTTCGGAAGCGGCCGTACTGGGCATACCGGCAATTTACGCCGCGACCACCGGACGCGGCTATACCACGGAACAGCAACAGCTCTACCGGTTGGTGGAAAATATCCACACCCCCGGGGCGGAACCTATTATTTCCGCCATCAAGGATATATTGGCGGTGCCGGTTGAGAAGTGGGCGCAGCGCCGCCGGCGGTTATTGGCGGATACCATTGATGTGGCGGCTTATACGGCGAATTTGATCGAGCGCTGCGGGAGGACCGCACCGTTATAAGATGCCAGCCAAGTCCTTTCGTAAGTGTATTGGCATTTTGCCCCCAAACTGAAATCTATCACCCTGCACGCAGTTGGATCGCCTTATTCATCATGTTTTACTTATGGCCTGGTCTCCCCATCACCCCGGGTAAGGGCCGGGGTGATGGTTTCTTGGTTGTTTTCTCGCCCGCGCAGGTACATCAGTTGAGTAATCTGTTCCGAAACCAGGCCGATCAGGAAGATGGTCACCGCCGAGGTGAGCATAAAGATGGTCATGATCGACAGGCGCCCGAAGTTGCTGTAGGTGTATGCGTAATAGCCGATTCCCAACAGGAAATGGACCAGGGCCACCGGGGCAAAGAGCTTCAGCGGCGAATACAGGGAGCCAACCCGGAAGATGATCAGCAGAAAGCGGGCGCCGTCCTGAAGGGGGCGAATATGGCTTGCACCGATGCGGCAGGCGGCGTCCAGAGGGAGATAGGCCACCGGGTAGCCGGCCCGGAAAAAGGCCATGGTGATGGTGGTGGGGTAGGAAAAGCCGTTGGGGAAAAGATGGAGGAATTCCCGGGCCTTGTCGGCATGACAGACCCGAAATCCCGAGGTCAGGTCTTCCACCCGCTGGCCGGTCATGTAGCTGGCCAGGCGATTATAGAAGGCATTGGCCAGACCCCGGCCACAATTGGCCTGGGAACCTTGACGGCGGGCGCCGACCACCATGGCGTATCCGGTTTCATACTTTGCCACCAGGCGGGGGATGTCGGCGGGATCGTGCTGCCCGTCACCGTCCATCATGCAAAGGATGGCGCCGGCGGCATGGCGGATTCCGCATTTTACCGCCGCTCCGTTGCCCATGGCGTATGGATGGTTGATCACCCTGACATCGGCCGCCTCGGCAATGGTGCCGGTGTTATCGTCGGATCCATCGTTGATCACCAGGATTTCATAGCCGCCGGGCCGGCCCTCCAAGGCCTGCCGGATACCCGCCAGCACCCCGCCAATGGCCCCGGCCTCGTTGCGGGCGGGAATAATAATGCTGATTTCCGGGATAGTCATAAACTGCTCCTTACACCATTTCCACCAAGTCCCACATGGGCAGGAAGATGGCCAGGGCGAAGAAGCCCACCACCACCGCCAGCCCGACCACCAGCAGGGGGCCCAGGGCGTCGGCGAGCTGCTTGACGGCGTACTCCACCTCGGCGTCGTAGTGGGCCGACACTGTCTGCAGGGTTTCATCCAGGGAGCCCGATTCCTCGCCGATCTCCACCATGTTGACCACCAGGGGCGGAAAGTAACGGGCCTGTTTCAAGGGTTCGCCCACCCCCCGGCCCTCTTCGATCTTTTCCCTGATCCGGTCGAATTCCCTGGAGATGGCCCCGTTGCCGATGACCCCGGAAATGATGGTCAGCGACTCCATCACCGTCACCCCGCTGGCCAGCAGGATGGAAAAGATACTGGAAAATCGAGACATGGCGCTTTTCTGGAACAACTGCCCGACAATGGGCAGCCGCAACTGCAGCCGGCCCTTGATCACGTAACCCGACGCCGAGCGGAAAAAGGCCCGCAAGCCGAAGAAAACAGCCGCCGTCCCGCCCAGCAGCAGGGGCCAGTAATTCATCAAGCCGTCGTACATGGCGATGCTGATGCGGGTGGGCAGGGGCAGGTCGATGCCGGCCCGGGCAAAGACGGTGACGAACTGGGGGATCACCATGGTCAGCAAAAAGAGAAAGGCGCCCACCAGGGCGATGGCGACGATCTTGGGATAGGCCAAGGCGGCCTTGATATCGTTTTGGACCTTGGCCTCGTGCTCCAGGATGTAACTCAGGCGCTCCAGCACCTCGGGCAGGGAACCGCTGATCTCGCCGGCCCGGATCATGCTGCAGTACAGCTTGGAAAAAACCCGGGGATATTTGCTAAACGCCGCCTCCAGCGAGGTTCCTTCCTCGATATCCCGCACCATCCGGCCCAGGCAGTTTTTGATGTAACGGTGCTCGGTCTGGGCCCGGAGAATTTCCAGGGAGCGGGAGATAGGCACCCCGGCCTGGAGCAGGGTGCGCAACTGCCTGGTGAAGATCACCACATCCCGGGACTTTACCGGGCCGGCGAGCAGCCGGTCCAGCAGGTCGGAAGAATCCCGCTCCTGGCCCGGGTCGATCTGCTCCGGCGCCATCCCCCGGCGCCAGAGCAGTTCTTCGGCCTGTTCCCGGTTGGCGGCCTCCAAGGAGCCGGTTACTTGGCGGCCGCTTTCGGTGATGGCCCGGTAATCGAATTTCGCCATGGACCCCCCTGCCTCAGGTCAAAACCGTGCGGGCGGCTTCTTCGATGGAGGTGATGCCGGCGGCGATCTTTTCGGCGGCGGCCTCCTTGAGCAGCACCAGATCGCCCCGGCGACGCAGGTAACTGACGATCTCGGCATTGGACCGGCGCTGGATGATCATCTCCTGGACCTCCTCGTCGGCCACCAGGATTTCATAAATCCCCACCCGGCCGCGGTAGCCGCTGTGCATGCACAGCGAGCAGCCCACCGCCTTTTTGTACTGCGCCCCGGCCCGATCGCCAAGCCCCCAGTACTCCAGAATCTCCGGCGAGGGGTGGTAGGTTTCGGCGCACTGGGGGCAGAGCCGGCGCAGCAGGCGCTGGGCGATGATCCCCACCAGGCTGGAGGCCAGCAAAAAGGGTTCGACCCCCATGTGCTCCAGACGGGTGACGGCGCTCACCGCGTCGTTGGTGTGCAGGGTGGTGAACACCAGATGGCCGGTGAGGGCCGCCTGGGTGGTAATCTGGGCGGTTTCCGTGTCCCGGGTCTCGCCCACCAGCACCACGTCCGGGTCCTGGCGGAGGATGGAACGCAGGCCGGAGGCAAACGTCATCCCCGCCCGGTGGTTGAGCTGCACCTGGCGCACCCCTTCCAGGCGGTACTCCACCGGATCCTCCAGGGTGATGATGTTGATATCCGGGGAGAGAATCTCCTGGAGAAAGGCGCACAGGGCGCTGGATTTGCCGCTGCCGGTGGGGCCGACGCTTAAGACCAGGCCGTAGGGCTGGCGGAGCATCCGCATGATCTTGTGGTGATCCTCGGCGCTGAGCCCGAGATTGCTCATGGTCAGGGGCCCGGAGCTGACGAAAAGCAGCCGCAGGACCAGGTTTTCCCCGTGGATGGTGGGCAGGGTGGAGGCCCGGATGTTGATCTCCTTGTTGTCCACCCGGACATTGAAACGGCCGTCCTGGTGGATCCGGACATTGGCGATATCCATGTTGGCCAGCACCTTGATCCGGGAGATGATGCCGGGGATCAGGTTGCGGGGCGGCGGCGGGATCTCGTGGAGCTTGCCGTCGATGCGCAAACGCACCTGGGCCCGGTCCTTTTCCGGGCTGATGTGGATATCGCTGGCGCCTTCCTGCACCGCCTGGCGCAGGATGGAATTGACCAGGCGGACCACCGGGGCGGCCCCGGCGATATCCTGAAGCATGCCCACGGCGGCGGCGTCGGTATCCACCTCGTCGGAACCGACCTCCACCTCGCTCTCCACATCGCGCAGGACGTCGCTGACCGCCGAGTGCAGGCCGTAAATCCCGTTGATCAGCAAGGGAAACTCGGACTGGGAGCAGATCAGGGGTTCCACCTCCAGGCCGGTATACGCTTCCACCGCGTCCAGGGCGGCGATATCCAGCGGATCGACCATGGCAATGCGGACCACGAAGGCATCATGGCTTAACGGGGCCACCCGGTACTTCATGGCCATGTCCCGGGGCAGGATTTTAGGCGCCTGGCGGCTGACCGGATTTTTGTCGCTGTCGTAGCGGGCGATCTGCAACTGCTGGCTGAGCAGCCGCAGAATCGTCTCCTCGGGCACAATCTCCTGCTGGATCAGCAACTCGCCCAGGCGCAACTCACTACCTTTCTGGGAGCTGAGCACCTGGTCGAGCTGGTCCCCGGAAAGCAGGCCGGCCTCCACCAGCATATCTCCCAATCTTTTTCTGGTTGTTTTCATTACTGTTTATCCGGTTTGGCCGGGGTTCAACGCAGGTTCGGCAATTCGCGGCCTGCTCGCCCCAAGTCCAGGTTTTCCATGGAATCGGCGTCAAGGACGTAGGGTGTGATGAAAACCAGCATCTCCTCAAAGTCGCCGGAACGGGCGTCGGTGCCGAAAAACTCGCCCAGCACTGGTATATCGTGGAGAAATGGTATTCCCCTGCGGGTATGCGATTGACGTTCCTTGGTCAAGCCGGCAATGACCACGGTGGAGCCGTTTTCCACAATCAGGTTGGTCTGGGCCAGTTTTTTGATGATATAGGGATTGCCCAGCACGGTCCGGGTGTCATCAACCTCGTTTTTCTGGGCGACGATGTTGAGCTTGATATTTTCAGGGGTGATCACCTGCGGGGTGACCAGCAGGCGCAGCACCGCGTCCTGGTATTCAACCCTGGTGGTGTTGTCGTCGATGGTCTGGTAGGGCACCTCGGTGCCGCTTTCCAGCACCGCCTCGTGGTTGTCCAGGGTGGCGATGGAGGGCCGGGAAAGAATGTTGATCTTGCCTTCCCGCTGCAGGGCCACCAGCTGCATCTCCAGAATATTGCCGGCCACCGAGGCGGTGTAAAAGCTGAGCTCGCCTTCGGGAATATTCAAGCCGTACTGATCACCGATGGGGTTGCCGGGCTGATAGGTAAAACCGCCGGCGTCATCGCTGAGCCGCTGCCGGCCGCGCCAGAAGGATCCCCACTGCCCCCCCAGTTCCCGGGCCACATCCTGACTGGTCTCAATGATATGGGCCTCGATCAGAATTTGGGGCGTGGCCTGATCCACCTGCTCCAGGTAGGAGGTAATACGCTCCAGGTTGTCAGCGGTATCGCGCAGCACCAGGGAACGGGTATGGCGATCCACGGTGACCGATCCCCGGGGGTTACCCTCGCGGTTGCGGCTCAGCATGGGCTCCAGGGATTCAACCAGGGCCGCCGGCTCGGAATAGTGCACCGGGATCACCCGGGTTACCAGGGGGCTGACATGCTCCTCCTCCAGGTACAGGCCCTGGCGCTCCACCTGGCGCCGCAGATCATCCACCGACATCACCCGGATCACCCCCCCTTCCAGGCCCGCCACCAGCCCATGGCTTTCAATGATGCTCATGAAGACATCGTTCCAGGGCACGTCTCTTACCTGAATATTGACGGTACCGGTGACGCTGGGGTTGATGATGATGTTCTGCTCAGCCACCCGGGCCAGGGAACGCATGGCGGTGCCGATGGGGACATCCACCAGGTTGATGGTGGTGGAGGTGGTGGGCAGGTCGGCGTGCAGATCCCGGGTCAGTTCGG
The DNA here is from genome assembly GCA_003557565.1 of Desulfobulbaceae bacterium. Lineage (GTDB taxonomy): Bacteria > Desulfobacterota > Desulfobulbia > Desulfobulbales > Desulfurivibrionaceae > Desulfurivibrio. Next base: position 7,731 of record PWOG01000069.1, on the reverse strand, counting down.
CAAAGATACTGCGGGGTGGACGGGGCGGCGGCTCCCGCTGGTCGAGATCCCCGTCGAGCCGGGGTTCTTCCCGCGGCGGCCGAGGCCGGTGAACCGGCGGCGAGGTCTCCCCCAGATCCCGCCACTGCTCAAAAAAATCATCCTGTTGGGGTTTGGGATCCGACATGGTGGAACAGGCTCCCACCAACCACAGGGCCGGCACCAACAAAAGGGATAACAATATAACAGAACGTGGGCTTTGCATGGTAAGGCCTACCTCCCTGGCCGTTTTTTGCAGACGTTTCGTGCTCGTTCACCAGGACCAGCAATCTGTTGATTCAACGGTTACTACGTTTTGCTTACCTCTGATCCACAATGGGTACCCGCACCACCTGGTCACCCCGGCCGACTTCCAGAAAGCGGTCGCTGATCCGCTGCAGGCGAAGATTGTCGCTCACCGTGTCGCCCACTGCATACTCCCGGCCATCGATCACCGCCAGGCGTCGGCCGGCCATCTCCAGGTAACCCGAATACACCAGGTTGTCGGCCGCCGCCCGCAACGCCTTTAAGGCGGCGGAATCCTCCGGGGCCCGATCCACGTCCGGTTCCTCGGTCAGGATAAAATCCGGCGCCACAAACTTCTCCGGCGCCCAAGGGGCTTCCCGCCAGGTGCGCAGGTCCGCGATCAACCGCTGGGGCGGCTCGTAACTGCCGCCCGTCAGTTCCTGCCGCAGATTGGCGGCCAAGGCCTGAACGGCGGCATCGCTTTTGGCGGAGAGCTGCTCCCGGGGCTGATCAACCCAAAAAAAGTCGTAGAAAAAATAAAGCAGCGCCAGCACCGTCAGGCCAACCACGATTTTTTCCCGGGTACTTTTCAACGCAGACTCCTCACAGGCTCCTCGGGTGCCGGGCAACTCCGGGAGTTTGCTCCCGGAATCCGACCGTCAATCCTATTCATCGTCCACCATCATCTTGGCAGCCAGCACGAACCCGGCCTGGTCCCGGCTGATGGCGATCTCCTGCAGTTCCACCAACGACGGCAGCCAGACCATTTCCTGGGCCAGCCGGCGCAACGGTTCCAAGTCTCCCACCAGTTGCGCCCGCAGCTGCATATTGGTTACCGGTCCGGGCTGGTCGGGAATATGCAGGTCCAGTTCCCGGACCACCACTCCATGCTCGTCGGCCAGACGGCGCAGGGCCGTCGACGAATTCCGGTCCCCGGGGTCAAATTCCCGGGACGGCGTCGCCAGCTTTTGAAACTGTTCCAGCCTGTCATCCAGTTCCCCGGCCACCTGATGAATCTCCCGGGCCTCGGCCAGCCGACGCTCTTCGTCTGCGATCTCCGCTTCCAGACGCCCGGCCTCCCGGCATGAGGGCAGGTTCAGGGCCAGGGCGAAAACGGCCAGCAGCAGAAAACACAGCCCCATCACCACCAGGTTGCGGCTGTTCAGGGCAATTGCCAGTTTTTCCCGCAGCAAAGCGATGTTCATCCGTCTTGCTCTCCCGATGCGGACAAAAGTTCAGCCTCGACCTGCAGGCGGAAATAAAGCACCCTGGAGGCCGCGGTGGTTTCCTGCTGCCGCTGCTCCATGATGGTGGCGGCCATGATCTGATCGGAACCGTGCAAACGACGCAGATAACGGGCCAGCTGCAATTCGCGCTGGGCGTCGGGCCCCTTGATTACTCCCTGCACTTCCGCCGTTAAGCCGCCCTCTTGCCGGTTTTCTTCCCCGGTCCGGGCCCGGATGGCCAGCAGGGACACCCCGGGCGGCAACAGCTCCTGGGTCTGGGTCAGCAGCAGCAGCAGTTGCTCCCGCCGAGCTGCGGTGGCGATTTCATCTTGATGGCGGCTGATCGCCGTCGCCAAACCGGCCAGATACTCCTCGTCATAGCGGTTGGCGGCCAGATCCCGGCGCTGCTGCTCAAGCGACGAGTATTCGACCCGCAGATCCCTGATCTCGGCCTGTTGCCAGGTATAAATCCCGGCCAGCCCCAGGGCCAGGACAATAAATGCGCCGACGATGGCCCGGTTGGCCAGGTGGGCGAGCTTTTGCTTTTCCTTGTCCGGGTAGGTGAGCAAAAAATTCTGACTCTGCCGACGGTCACAAAAGGCCAGACCCACGGCGGGAGCCAGCAGTTGCCGCTCGTACTGCCCGGCCGGGGGAGCGGCGGACGAGGGCCCGACACCCTCATCGTTGGCAAAAGGATCGAGCCACTGACAGCCGATCCCCAACTCCTCCTCGATTTTATTCAACAACGACTGATCCAGCCGTACCGGGCTGGTCAGGTAAACCTTTTCCGGTCGCGGCTGCCCCAGGTTTATCCGGCAGTAATCGAAAGTGCGCTCCACCTGGCGTACCAGACGGGTAAGGGCCTGGAGGTCGAAACTGGCAAGCGGTTGTTGCTGCCCCAGAGGATCGGGGCCAAGGTCATGCCACCGTGCCGCCGACGGCTCTCCAATCCCGGCCGCAGCCTCATCCTCCGGCTCTTCAGGGATAGACAACCCCTGGGACGCTGACTCCGCTTCCGGAGATGCCGATGGTTGTTCTTCCCAATCCAGGTCCAGAACCGTTGTCTGCCCGGCATCGGACGCTGAAGTCAACGGCCTTTCAGTAGGCCTTTCCGGGGGTTCACAAGGCTCCCCGGCTTCCAGGATAGTGTGCAGGCAGGTTTTGATATCCCGGCTGAACCCCGGTTCGCCGTTTTGAAAAAGGGTGATAAAGGAGTTGTTTTCCTCCAGCTGCAGATGGGAAAAAGCCTTTTCCCGCCCGGGCAGCCGCCCGTGATGATAAAGATTGCCGGCGGCTGTAACCGGGGCGGTAATGCCGGTCAAAGGAAAGGAAACCCCCCGGAAAAGTTGGCGCAACCGCTCCACCACCAGACGCGGGGCGAGAAAAACCACCGCCTCCAGTTTGCCATCGTGTTCCGGGCTGGGCCGGAGGATGAAATCCAGGGTCAGGGTTTTGGGATCATAGCCTTCTATATTTTTCCGGGCCGCCCAAAACACGGCGTTGGCGGCTTCGGCCGGCGCCACTCTGGGGATGGTCAGTAAATGAACCTCCAGGTGGCGCCATGGCAGCTCCGTCCATATTTCAGGGTTCCAGCCAGCGCCGCTCCGCCCGGCCCGGATCTCCGTCAAAGCCCGGCGCAGGGTGGTTTTCAGGGCGGGAGCAGCCAGCCAAGTGTCCTCGTGGTCGGCCCCGGCTCCCTCTTCCTGTTCCACGGGATGGACATGATGTTCCCGCAGCAGCTGGCGACCATGATGGCGGCTGACCACGGCGATTTCCACCGATCCCGGGCGCAGGGAAACCCCGACGGTGGTGTTGCTACGGCGCCGCAACCAGGAAGGCATGGTGACCATCCGCTCGGACCACCCGGATCGCCCGGGTCGCCGGATTGCCGGGAATTGAAAAAGACCGCGAACAGTGCCCGGCGCTGCCGGATCAACGGAAGTTTTTTCCGGGCCCGACCAGGAAGGATTGGATGCCGGCACCGCGCCAGCGGCGGACCGTCGCTGGCGCGTCGCTTCCCGGTCGGGATCGTCGCCGGAACGAATCAGGTCCAGCAGCTTGTCGGTGGCGGAAAGTTCCTTGTGGCGATCCATTCTCGGCGATCCATTCTCGGCAATCAATGGTTGGACAACAATACCGGTGGCGGTGGTCATAAGCAACGATAATCAGTCGCATACATGGTGTCTCCACCAACTATCTCAGTCAATCGCTGATCAAAGTTAGTAGATTAATTAACGTAACCCGGCCCAACAAGCAACCTTTTTCCCTTGTATTGCCCAACCTTTGTTAAGATCGGCAGGCAATCGGGACAACCCATGGCCGGCCACCACTCGATTACAAGCGTAATCCAGGACCAATAACTGCCGCCATAACGGGCTGTAAACGTTTACACTCAATTAAACACCCGCCGCACACAGGAGCGCACCAGGGAGGCGGTGATTTTGCCGGCTGCGGCTGGGTCATGGCTGCAGCGGACGAGGTAGGCCAGCATAATCTGGGAGCAGAGCATGATGATGCGCCGGGGATAACCGCCAGTATGGCGGTAGATCAGCCACATGGCCGGGAGGGTGAAAAGCTCGTCGGCGGCGGCCGGCCGGCGATGGCTCTGGCGCAGGCGGAAATTGATCAGCGCCCGGGTCTCCCGGAAGCCCAGGGGGCGCAGGTGCATAAAGAGGGCGATGCGGTCCCGGAAATAATTGTGCCGCCGGATCCGGGCCCTGAACTCCTCCTGGGCGAAGATCAGGACCTGGACCAGCTTGCGGTCGTTGGTTTCGTAATTGAGCAGCTCCCGCAGGGCCTCCAGGCAGAAATCCGGCAATTTCTGGCCTTCATCGATGATCAGCAGCACATTGCGATCCCGGCCGACGCTCTCCTCCAGCAAAAAATTGTAAAACAGCTCCTTGAGCTCCCGCTCAACCGGTTCGCCCAACTCATCATCGCCCAGACCGAAGGCCCGGACAATGGCGGCCAGAAAGTCCCGGCGGCTATGAAAATCGGGGTCCAGGATGAGCCGGATAATGGTCCGCCGGTCCCCCTCGCCGCCCAGGTTGCGGATCAGCCGCCGACAGATGGTGGTCTTGCCGGTACCCACCTCGCCGAGCACCACCCCCAGCCCCCGCCGCAGCCGCACCGCCAGCTCCAGCTGCTGGAGGCAATCGTGGTGCTGCTCGGAAAGATAAAGCAGCCGGGGGTCCGGCGAGTTGGCGAAGGGTTCCCGCTGCAGATCGAGCAGTTGATAGTAATTCATAAGTTATTGCTGGAGAGGAGGGATATAGCCGCCGCCAAAATCAATGGTATCCACGCTGGCCACGCGGGCGGCAAAATTGTCATACCAGGCGTTGTCCTCCATATTGTCGCCCCAGGCATGCAAACCGACCTCCATGTCCTGGGTGTCCTCATTGAAGAGCAACTCACCCGGGGCGGTGGTTATGGTCTGATTGCCGTTGTCCAATTCCGTACCGCCAGCCGCCCCTTCCCATTCGATCAGGTTGAAGGCGTTTGAATCGTCCAACAGGTCATCCGGCGGCCACTGCAAAGGATAATCATTCCGTATATGCTCCTCCGGATCACCGTACATCACATGGATCCGATTGGCCTGGTCACCGTTCACGTCAACCTCCTCCACCCGCAACATCAGGGTGACCCACTCCTTGAACAAGCCGTTGTTCTGCCGGGCGCCAACGGGAGTGGACGCCCAGGCCAGCAGTTCGGGATCATGGTTCAAGCCATCGTGCCGACTGTTTGTCCTCCATAACGCCATAAACGGCTCGCCTTCCTGCTCGCCACCAGCACCAAAGTCGGCCGGAACCAGCGTCTCCGGCACATCACCGTCCGCATCCCATTTGACAAACGACACCCCGTAACCTCTTAACTGGGCCAGCTTGTTGTCTCCGTCCATGCGAAAGGTGATCCCTTGCAGATATGCCTCCGGCCCTTCGTCAAAAAGATTGGGGTCCAGTTTGAGCTTGACCTGCACCTCGTAATCGGGCGTATAGATATCCCTGCCTATGTAGGCCATGGAAGCTACGGACCTAGATGCATGCACACCGGTGACCTGGATGGCCTCCTCATCAGTATCATAGTCGAATGCGCCCACGGACGCCCCCGGCCCCTGCCAGTTAGCATCGAAATCACCGGTGGCATCATGGGTCGCTTCACCGCTGAATCCCGCCGTCTCCTCCTGTTCTTCCGGATAACCAAGGGCATCGTAGAACCAGTAGGTAACCTTGCGGCGGACAGTCAAATCTCCCCCGCCATACTCGCCGGTGGATTCAACCTGAATCATCGAAGCAAACTTGACGGGATCCTGGTCCTCCACCGTAAAAGGAAACTCGGACGGGAAGGAAAGCACCTCGCCATCCGTCACCTCCAGGGGAAATGCACCGCCGCCAATGCCTTCCAAAACCCCGCCGAAGTATTGCTCGTAGGTATATTCCTCGCCATTGTAAGTAAAAACATGGTCGGTAGCGGGGATAACCGAACCGGACTGCAAAGGCAAACTGCCTCCCACCTCAATGGCATCTTCGCCCACATGATCACCAGCCACCAGCCGCTGGTTGTCCGGCGCGGCGATTATTTCCGTCAGGGAATTATCGTCTTGGTTAAACTCACGATAACGATACCAGCTGCCCTGGTACCTGAACAAACCGTTCTTTGGCGCCAGTTGCGCATCCGGGTTAATATCGAGGTCGTCGCCCGAGTTGATCGTCTGGTCTCCGGCAACCCGATATTCGGAGTCATAATTCTCATCTTCGGAGTCATAATTCTCATCTTCCGTAAGCTTGCTCATAGCCAGGGTAAACCGGCCCCCTGACGGGACGTCGACGCTTGCGTCGTCCAGATTCCAAAAGGCCGGCTCGTCATCACGCAACACCGAGGCGGCGTAACGAAACCCCGACTCCGCCAGGTAATAGGCCCGTTCACCGTAGTTGGCCCGCACCTCGTGCAGGGAAGCGGTGCCCAGCAGGGAGGCGGCGGCGGCCCCCAACACCCCGGCCAGCACCAGGGCCGCCACCAGTCCCAGCAGGATCCCGCCCCGCTGACCGCCGTGCGAGCTATCATGGGGTTCCGCAAGTTGTGGCACCCCGTGACCGCTTACGGGACAAACCCTGGGCCTGGTTACCCAGCCATGGTGGTCCGCCCCGGTTGCCGGTGCTGCCCCGCCGCTTTCTGGCCGTGACTCGAGCATAATTTTTCTCACTGATAGGAGTTGCGCGGCAGCACCGTGGTGGTGAAGTCCAGGGAACTTCCCGCCTGCCGGTGCTCCAGGCTGAAACTGATCACCACCCGCCCCAGATTATCATAGTCGAGGGTAAAGGCGCTCACCCGGTCCACCAGGGGGGTGCCGTTGACGGTGATGGTGTCCCCGTCCAGTGCCACCACCCGACCATCGGCCAGGACGTTGTCGTAGGTGAAGGGCAGGCCGATGTTTTCGTTTTCCCCGAGGCAGTCGTAGCAGACCAGGAATTCATTGCTTAAACGGGTCAGGGCCAGTTGCGCCTTCTGGGCCATGGCGGTGCTTTCCCGGGCCATCAAATAGCCCTGCACGGCGGCGGTCAGCCCCGTTCCCGCCAGGGCGACCAGCAGCCCGACCAGCACCAGCACGGCGATCATCTCGATCATGGTAAAACCGCCGGCGGACTGTTTGTGGTGGCGTCGTTTAAGCACGTTGGGGCTTCCTATTGGGAGAAAAAGGCGGCCAGGTCCTGGTCGTGGTCGCCGAAAAAAGTAACCTGGATCACCTCAAAGGTGCCGGTGTCAAAATCGGTGCCAAGCAAGTCATCCCTCTGCCCGTCGTGGGCGACCAAGACGGCGTCCACGGCGGTATCGAAGTCAGCCCAGGTAAAGGCAGGGTCGCGCAGATATTCTTCATAATTGGCGGTCAGCTCCTCCAGAGGGGTTCTGGTCTCGGCCAGGGCCCGGGCGGAATGCACCGGCTGGCCACTGTCGACCACCACGCCGCCGACAAAGGCGAAAACCGCCAGCCCGGCCAGAGCCGCCACCAGGATGGTGATGATGATTTCCAGCAGGGTAAATCCCCTTTGTGGTCGGGTCCGTCGATTCATGGGATAAAGCCTGTGCCGTCAGTGATGGTAATGACCACGGCATGGCCATTGGCCACTTCAAGGGTTTGCGGGGCGATGAGCTCGTCGCCGGTTTCGGGATCGGCGCCGTCATGGGGCCGGCCCCATTCATCAAAGGAGATGGTGAAAGTGCCGACACTCACCCCCGCCGGCAGGCT
>PWOG01000177.1 GCA_003557565.1 Desulfobulbaceae bacterium | reverse complement strand
TGCAGCCAGGATGCGTTCAGGTGATAGCCGCGCGGACCGTCACGATGCGTGCCCTGGACCTGCGCACTGTATGTGCCGAAGGCGCCGCCGTAGATGCGCGCACGCAGGGACGGGTCATAGGTGGCGGGACGGGTGGACAGGAACAGCGTCCCACCGCCGGCATTGCCCCAGAAAAACGAGCTGGGTCCGCGCACCACTTCGATCTGCCGCACCATGGCCGGATCCAGAATGTCCATCACCGTCTGTCCGTCCGGTACGGTAAGCGGAACATCATCCAGCAGCACATAAATGCCCCGCACGCCGAAGGCGGTCCGCCAGCCCATGCCCCGGATGGATACGCGCTCGCCCAGTGCGTAGTTCTGGCGATTATTGACCCACAGTCCGGGGATCCCTGCAGCAATCCGGTCAAATCCGAATGCCGGCTCACTGCCCTGCTCGGCGGCAGTCCGGGTCTTGACGGATACGGAAAAGGGAGCCGTAGCCTCGGTTTCGGTATCCCGCGCCGCCTGGATCTCGATTTCAGCGAGGTCGTATTGCAGCGTATCGGGTTCGTGTGTCTGCGCCGATGCAGCGACGGCTGCCGCCAAAATCAGCAAAAAGAGCAACGGTATGACAACCGGAAATGGATTGCAGGATGAACCGGCGGGGATATGCGACGGGATTGCCTTCATTAAGCGGATATGGATGAGAATTCGTTATTGTGATTACTATGGATGAAAATTCGTTATTGATAAGACATGACTTTCGACGTATGCCATACGACACAAGGTTCGATGCTCAATGCAATAAACATTGCGGCAACCGGACACGTTCAGTCGGCCTGCCGCTATTCACCCGGGTTTTCATCCGGCAGGTCTACATGGACACTGCTCTGATCCTCTTTAAGCTTATCGTGGATGAAATCCAGCAGTTCCTTTTTGTGCTTCTCGGAGTAGCGGTAGCGCCGCGAGGACGCCATTTTTTTCAGCAGGCTGCTCATTTTGTAGAGGCTGGCCGGATCCAGTTCCTTTTTGATGGTCACTTTTTCGGTATTGGCGGCCGTCCGGTTGTAGAGCACGGCAACCACCTGGCGCAGCCGGTTGATGATCAGAAAACCCAGTTCGGCATGCAGCGACTCCACGCGTATTTTTTCCTCATTGGGATCAAAACCGCCGATTTTAACAAGATCCATGGGTGAGATATCCCTGACGTACGCAGCAGCGCCTCCACCCAGCCCCAGAGTCGCCGTGAAGATCCCGAATGTAAGTCCGCCCGCCGCGGTATCCAGTGCCGCACCGATGCCACCCCCGACAAGGGCATTCACCATGGCCCGCTGATGCACCGACAGGTTTTTCTGGCGCACCGTGGCATCGAACAGGTCGTTGTCCCGGATCTCCTGCGCAAAGTCCACATCTACGGAAAGTCCGAACCGGCGGGGGATATCCTTTTGCGCGGCATCGAGGTTCTGGCGGACAAACCTGCGGACCTGCGTGAGCAGCTCTTCCCGATGTTCCTCTTCGTCCCGTGTGCCGTCATAAGCCACTGCAAATTCCCCGTCAAATATCATCAGGACAGTCCTCCTGATGATGCGGGCACACTCTTCCAGCACCTTTTCCCGCTGCGATCTGAGCACTTCCATTACCCTGTTCAGCGGCTGCTCCCACTCATCGTTCAGGTGGCTGAACGCACCAAGGATACGCAGTTTCTCATCAAACGAGGTCTTGTGCGTATTGAACACCTTGATGTTGTTGAAATAATCGGTGAGCCCGGATTTCCATGACTCCAGGTAGCGGTCGCCGTCAATGGGGTTCAGAATGGCGATGCGCGGCAACCGGGTCAATCTTATCAGATCGATCTCACGAAGGTATTCCGACTCACTGAATTTCCTGGAACAGTCCGCTACATAGACGATGCAGGCATAATTTGCAATAGGCTTGAAAATCTCCACCTCATACCTGAAATCCTCATGGCTTTCATACGCTTCCAGAAACCGCCGCAACACCTCTATGGGATGATCCGATTCCCGGATACCCCAGCCGGTAACGACTTCATGCATCTCAGCGGCATTCTCGAAGCCGGGAGTATCCCACAAGGTGAAGAGCGTTTCACCGTCGATTCGGAACGGGTAGGATACGGCCGAGGTCGTGGTGCGGGCATGCGGACCGACCACCACCGACGCATCGTTGGTCATCGCCTTGACAAAAGTGCTTTTCCCCTTGTTGGGAGCACCGGTCACAACAAATACAGGCTTGCTCATAATGGACCGCTTACCTTACAAACGTTATTAGATTTGTGGATGTATCCCGTTCCTGATCATTGGCTTCCGGACAATACGCCTGACTCGATCACATTCCGGGAATCATAGAATACCCGCTTGCCGCCAAGTTTCAGATTGATTTCATCTACCCGCTTTCGCCAGGTGACGTGACCTGTCTCTCCGTGTTGATCCTGCTTGTCCGCTACCGGGATAACAACGATTCTGGATTTCACGGCTTCCTGCATGAGCAGCTCAAGTTTTTTCTCGAAATGGAGGCGTGGCGATTCCCACAGTGGAATCAGCACGAGGATGTAGCAATGTCCGTTCTCGAAGGAGGTGCGGGCGGCATGGGCAATGGATTTGCGGTCTTCCGCCAAGCTGTGCAGACCGCTCAGTGAAACTGTTGAGAGGATTTCCCGGTTCAGCACATTCCGGATACCGGCGGTGCCGATATCACCCAGTCCCCAAGCCAGCACGACGCCTTTTTCCGAGTTGCGGACCGGCGATTCTGCACCTGGACCAGCAGCAGCAACAGTCCTGTTGCGGTCATCGCTGCTGACACTGACAAGCGCCTCTTCCAAGAATCCCAGAACTTCTCTTCCGGAATCGGAGGTAACCATCGCGGTATCAACGGTTTTCCGGAACCGCCAATGGTAGCAGAGTGAAGCCAGTACCCGGGGAAGAAACCCGTAAACCATCATCGACATGAAAATGAACGGCCACCAGCGTCCCGACGCCGCCGCACGGTAGTCGCTTCCGTCCGCGCGGTAAAACCGGGTGGCCTCCACCGTTTCGGCATCAACGACAGCGGCAGGCACCAGATCCCGCCAGGGAGCCGAAATAGTGCGTGTTATGGTATGGAGTGTCTCCCCGCGCAGTTCCAGGGTGGAACTCCAGGCAAATGCCAGATCGGTCGTGGTCACGTGGAACAGGACCCACAGCAGGGCGCCGATGATGTAGGCAATCCCTGCCATCTGCAGATTCCGTCTGAGAAAGTGTCCGGCCGGGGTGGAATGCACCAGCCAGCTTTCGGAGAGATCGTGCCGCATCCCCTCCGGCACCTCTTTTCCTGCCTTCCGGAACAGGGAACGAAGCGGCCATTGCATCCACCAGAAGATCATGGGGATCTGTCCGGAGCCACGCCGGGGCCACAAAGCGTATCCAACAGAAAAGAGAAGCAGGAAGATCGGCAGCAAGGCGAAAATAGCCAGCACGGGGAGTACGTTGATGGGGGCGGTGCCATCGTAGCGGAAAAAATAGCCCGCCGCGCCCGCACCGGCGGCGAAAGCCAGGACCCCGGCAACGACGGTTGCAAAAGAAAGCAGTGCCGCGATCCTGGACGCCTTTTTTTTGATGCCGTCCGGCATGAAGGCGTCATACCATTCATGGATTTTCCCTGCGTCCGGGTGCCGGCCGGGCAACGCGGAAATGCCACCGGAACTTTCCTGCCGCATCGCGAACTGCCGGTAGGCCCTGATCTCCTCACGGGAGACCTGACCCGGGTCGAAGAGGGACAGACCGATGAGCACCTCGAGCCTGGTCGATTTGTTGCGGGCGGAATCGGTCATGATGATCGGGATGAAGATGATCGGGATGAAGATGATCGGTACGTATTGGAACGGGTCGTTTTTCCCACAGGTGTTCTGATTGCGATGAGCGCACCATGCTGCTCTGCTTCAAAATACGACGTAAATCGGCACTTTCCACCTTCGGGCGGCTTTTCTGATATTGGCGCCTGAACCGGAAATAATCAAAACTTTTGCCGGGCTCTTGCGTATATCCGGAAAAACAGCAAATCTACCAGTGTGCAACACACATGAAATCGGAGTGACATATGAATTGGAAAGGATGGGTTCTCATACTCATAGCAGCCATGTTTTTACTCTCCGGAGCTTTTTCCGCCGACGGAACCGGGAAATTCTCCATCGTTTTGGGTGGTGGAAAAGAACATGAGTTGCGGGACAAGCCGGTCTGGCACACGGAGCGGGTGGGCGTGGAAGTGCCCGCGTACCTGAATGCAAGCACTTTTGGCGGATCGATCACCGTGAACTCGCACGACCGGGACGAGATCCTGGTCCGCATCCATGTGAGA
>PWOG01000121.1 GCA_003557565.1 Desulfobulbaceae bacterium | reverse complement strand
TTTTTCGGATGTTTTCTACCAGGATTTGGAGGAAGTTTTATGTATGCAATAGTTCGCACCGGCGGCAAACAGTACCAGGTGGCCCCCGGAGAGCGTCTGCGGGTGGAAAAGCTCGACGGCGAGATCGGCGATAACGTGGAACTTGATGATGTCCTGCTGGTCGCCGACGGCAGTGAAATCAAGGTCGGCCAGCCCGCAGTGGAAGGCGCTCGGGTAACCGCCCGCATCGTTGAGCAGGACAAGGCCAAGAAGGTGCTGGTTTTCAAGAAGAAAAGGCGCAAGGGCTACCGCCTGAAAAAAGGGCATCGTCAGCCTTATACCGCCCTTGAGATAAAAGAGATTCTGTAGATACTTAAGAGGATTTGAGTCATGGCACATAAAAAAGCGGGCGGCAGCTCGAAAAACGGTCGCGACAGTAATTCCCAGCGGCGCGGGGTCAAGCGTTTCGGCGGCCAGGTGGTAAAGGCCGGCAACATCCTGGTGCGCCAGCTTGGCACCAAGATTCATCCCGGAAGCAATGTCGGCCTGGGCCGGGATTATACCCTGTTTGCCAAGATCGACGGCGTGGTGACCTTTGAGGATTTCAGCCGTAACGGTCGCAACCGCAAACGGGTCAGCATCTATCCCGCCTGAGTCAGGCTTGCAGCCGATCCTGTCCGGGAATGACCCCCCTTTGCGGGACAAACCCTGGCGATTGGTTACGGATGATCGGCCCGGAGTCGCTAGATCCGCAGACACGCCTCCGGGTCGTTCGCCAGAACCAGCGGGCGGCCAAGCCGGGAAATTGTGGAAATTGGTGTCTGAGCCCAATTTCCGAAATCTGTTGACGATCACGAGCCGAACACATGTAACTTGACAGCCGCCAGACGTGGCCGGCTGTCTTTTTCTTTTTGGTTAATCAACCGTTTGTCGTTGGGCCCTCCATGACCTTTATCGATGAGGCAAAATTTATGGTCCGGGCCGGTAGTGGCGGCAACGGATGCGTCAGCTTCCGGCGGGAGAAGTTCGTCCCCCGGGGTGGTCCCGATGGCGGCGATGGCGGCCGGGGCGGTGATGTCATCATCGTTGCCTCAAACCGCCTGGATTCACTTCTTGACTTCAAGTACCGTTCCCACTTTAATGCTGAAAACGGAGTTCACGGCCAGGGCAAAAAGAAGCACGGCCGGGGCGGGGCCGACTGTCTGGTGTCGGTGCCGGTGGGCTCGGTGATTCGCGACGGGGAAAGCGGTGAACAGCTGGCCGATCTGGTGGCCGAAGGGCAGCAGTTTCTGGCCGCCCATGGCGGCATGGGCGGCCGGGGTAACGTCCATTTCGCCTCGTCCACCAACCGGGCGCCGCGTACCGCCACCAAGGGCAAGCCAGGAGAGCAGCGGTGGCTGCGGATAGAACTTAAACTGCTGGCCGATGTTGGCCTGATCGGTCTGCCCAACGCCGGCAAATCCACTCTGCTGGCCAGCCTTACCGCCGCCACCCCCAAAGTCGCCGACTATCCCTTCACCACCCTGTCGCCCCAGCTGGGCGTTCTGCAACTGCCCGACCACCCACCCTTTACCATCGCCGATATCCCCGGTATCATTGAAGATGCCCATCAGGGGGCCGGTTTGGGCCATACCTTCCTGCGCCACATCGAGCGGACCCGGTTGTTGCTGCATGTTATCGATGCTGCCCCCGTTGCCGGCGACCCCCTGGAACAGTATCATCTGCTGGAACGTGAACTGGGCCGCTATCGCCAGGATCTGACCCGGCGGTCGCGATTGGTGGTGCTGAACAAGATCGATCTGCTGCCCGAGGTGGCTGGGGATAAAGCTGAAGACGGGGGGCAGGGGGAGTCTTTGGCGGAGTTGCAGCGGCGTTTCGCGGCGGCGAATATTCCGCTTATGGCGGTCTCGGCGCTTACCGGCCAAGGCCTTGACGAGTTGACCACCGCCATTGCCCGGGGACTTGCAAAGGAAGCAACGGAGCCTGTGGAACCTGACCAGGATGAATCAACAGACTGAAATAAACGAAGACCTGGCGCTGCGCCGCTGTTATCTGGACAAGGCGCGGCGGCTGGTGGTCAAGGTCGGCTCGGCGGTATTGACCACCAGCGAGGGGCTCAATTATTCGGTGATGGACAATCTGGTCGCCCAGATCGCCCAACTGCGCCGCGACGGCCGTGAAGTAATTCTGGTCAGTTCGGGAGCGGTGGCGGCGGGGCGGCGCAAGTTGTCTTTGGGCAGCCGGGCCCTGAGCCTGCGGGAAAAACAGGCCGCCGCCGCCGTGGGTCAAAGCAGCTTGATACGGGCGTACGAAAAAATCTTTGAACAACTGGGGACCAAGGTTGCCCAGGTGCTGCTTACCCATGACGCCTTTTCCCGCCGCGATCGCTATCTCAATGCCCGCAACACCATCTTTACTTTGTTGCAGTGGCACCTGGTGCCGGTGATCAACGAAAACGACACCGTGTCGGTGGAGGAGTTGCGCTTTGGCGACAATGATACCCTGGGGGCCATGGTGACCAATCTGCTGGAGGCCGATCTCTTTGTCTGCCTCACCGACGTGGATGCCCTGTACAACGCCGACCCCGGTTGCCATGCCGACGCCCGTCCGCTGCGGATGGTGCCGGCCATCACCCCGGAAATCGAAGAAATGGCTGGCAGTGTCGGCAGTGCGGTGGGTACCGGCGGCATGCTGAGCAAGGTCAGGGCGGCCCGGATGGTGGTCTCTCACGGCGGGGCGGCGGTCATCGGGCCCGGCCGGGAGCCCGATGTACTGTTGCGGCTTTTTGCCGGTGAGGATCTGGGCAGTTTTTTCCTGCCCGCCCCGCAGAAAATCCCCTCCCGCAAGCACTGGATTGCTTATACCTTGCGGCCCAAGGGCTATCTGGTCTTAGATGAAGGGGCCTGCCGGGCCATTCTGGGGGGCGGCAAAAGTCTGCTGCCCTCGGGGATTGTCGAGGTGCGGGGAGATTTTGGCCTGGGCGACCCGGTGCATTGCCTGGATCGGTCCGGCAAGTCCGTGGCCGCCGGTCTGGTTTCCTACGATGCCGCCGCGATCAAACGTATTATGGGGGTGAAAACATCGGCCATTGCGGATATACTTGGCTTTAAGGACAGCGATGAAGTGATTCATCGCGACAACCTGGTGGTCTTGTAATATGGATTTCAAGGTTGTTGGCAAGATAAGGAATCAGAAAACATTTGCCGTTGGATCCGGAATAAGAGAAATAAAGCGTTTACGTAAAGTGTATGGTCCCGGGAAATGGCGTAAAAGAAAAGGTTTGGCGGTTATCAGGCTGCTCAATGGCATGATTTTGGAAGTCGAGTTGCATTGGTATGAAGCAGACGGATACGGTAAGCGAGAGATGAAAATCAAGCGTATTATGGAGTGAAGCCATGGCTAACTTTGTCATCTGTGTGGACAGTGGCGACTATCCGGCATCGCTGGAAGTGAGAAAGCTTTACGAAGTGATAGCCGATGAATCCGGCGAGAAGATCGATCATGTCAGGATCGTTGATGAATCCGGCGAGGACTATCTGTATCCCCGAAAACTTTTCATTCCGGTGAACCTGCCCGCTGCGGTGGAACGGCAGCTCCTCGCCGGGGCGGCAGCATAACCTGAATTCCGGCATAACATTTTTGTCGGAGTCAAAAAACAGAGCTACAGGAGGAGTGTTATGGCCCTGGAAGATACCATTGCAACCCTGGCCAGGGACACCAAACTGGCCGCCCGCCAGGTTGCCAACCTCTCCACCACGGTGAAGGACCGGGTGCTGCTGGCCATGGCCGACGGGCTGCTGGAGCGCAAGCAATATATCCAGGAAGAAAACGAAAAGGACCTGGCCGCCGGCCGGGAAAAGGGGTCGTCGGCGGCGATGCTGGACCGGCTGGCCTTGAGCGACAAGGTGATCGAATCCATGGTCACCGGCCTGCGGGAAGTGGCGGCCCTGCCCGACCCGGTGGGGGAGATCTCCGAGATGCAGGCGGGATCGACCCCTGTCAGGTCGGCGAAGAAGCGTGGCGCATCGCTCAGGGTGGCGGACAGGCCGACCCAGGTGACCGGCCCACCGGCAAGATGACGCCAGCGCCGCAGCGTGAGAGCCGTCATCGCACCGGATGGGCCGCCGTAGGTGTGCACCTCGTCCAGCAGCACGAGGTCTGGACCCTTCTGCACGTCGAGCCCCAGCACATGGCCGGAGGATGGGTCGAGCAGGGACCGGTTGAGCATCTCGGTCGAGCTGTACAGGAGGTCGGCAGGGTGACGGCGGAGCTGCTCCCGCGTGAGCGCGAACACGTCGGAGGGCAGCTCGGTCGAGCACCGGTCGCAACGCAGGGTTGGCTCATCCGTG
>PWOG01000060.1 GCA_003557565.1 Desulfobulbaceae bacterium | reverse complement strand
CGCCGGCACGGCCAGCACCGCCTCGTCGGTAAGTTCCTCCAGGCGCACCGGGATGATCCGGTTACTGGCCGCCCCCCCGGGAGGCAACAACACCGGGATGTAGTTATCGGTAAAACCGCGCCAATACTCACCAGTCGGGGTTCCCCCGGTGCCGCCGCCCTCCACCAGCACCGGGCGGACGGTGCCCAAGTGGCGGCGATAAAACTGGGTTCTTTTTTGCCGGTCCAGCTCCCGGAGCCGGGCCGTGCGCTGCTGCTTGACCCCTTCCGGCACCTGGTCCGGCAGGGTGGCGGCCCGGGTGCCGGGGCGGGGCGAGTAGGGAAATACATGGAGATATGTCACCGGCAGGTCGGCCAGCAGGGCCAGGGTAGCCGCAAAGGCGGCCTCATCCTCGCCGGGGAAGCCGGCCAGAACATCCACCCCGATGGCGGCCGCAGGCAGCACCCTGGCGCAGCGACGAACCACGGCGGCGAAATCGTCCCGCTGGTAAGGCCGGTTCATGGCCGCCAGGATCCGGTTATCACCGCTCTGCAAAGGAATATGCAGATGGGGCAGCAGGCACTCCTCGGCGGCCACCAGTTCCAGCAGCTCCGGGGTAACCTCCCGGGGCTCAAGGGAGCTGAGCCGGTAGCGCAGGGGCAGGCGCCGGGCCAACAGCCGCTCCAGCAGAGCCGGCAGGGCCAGGGGCGGATCCAGGTCCAGGCCGTAATGGCCAAGATGGATGCCGGTGAGCACCACCTCCCGGAAGCCCCGGTCGGCAAAGATTTCCGCCTGCTCGAGCACCCGTTCCGGGTCCACGCTGCGGCTGGGCCCCCGGCTGATGGGCACGATACAGTATGAACAGCGCTGGCTGCAGCCGTCCTGGACCTTGAGCACCGCCCGGGTCCGCCCGCCAAAGCCACTGACGGTGAGCGGGGCCACTTCCCGGCAGGCGTCCATGTCGCCCCAGTACATCTCCAGGTCGCAGGGTGCGGCCGCCAGCACGGCCTCGGTCACCCGGTGCTTATGGCTGTTGCCGACAATACAGAGCGGCAGTTCGGTAAGCTCCAGCACCTCCTGGGGCGCCACCTGGGCATAACAGCCGGTGACCACCAAACGGGCGTGAGGGTTTTTGGCGGCCCGCCGGATCAACTGCCGGGACTGGGCCCCGGCCCGGGCGGTCACCGCGCAGGTGTTGATGACATAAACCTCAGCCTCCTCGGAGAAAGGAACCACCTCGACATCGTCCCGGCCACCCAGCTCGGAGAGAAAGGCGGCGGACTCAAACTGGTTGACCTTGCAGCCAAGAGTGGTCACCGCCACCCGTTTGCGCCCGTGATCACTTGCGTTTTTTTCTTTTAATCCGTGCTCAACCATTGCCATGGAATAACCGTTTCCGGCGCCATTTGCAACGCAAAAGCACGCCCCCTCAACCCGGTTTGGCAAGGCCGGGCAGGAACATGCCCGCATTTCCTGCCGGCTGTCTTCAACTTTACCTAATTGACGTTTTTTTACACCGCCTTTACACGGCTTGTGGTACATAATCTATGCATTACTGGTGCATATGCACCGGAGTAAAAGCGATTTTCATTCACTCCATCCGCAGGTCGGGATGTTTAAAAACAGTTGCAGGTTCGGCCCCAGCCGGACCGCCAACAGGGCCAGTACCCGCCGGAACGTGGTACCAGCCTGAACAACAGCACCTTATTACTTTTTAAGGAGAGGAGGTGGATGATGCTCAAAAAAATGTTTTTACCCTGTACCCTGGCTGCCGCCATGACCGCCGGAGTGGCCTTACAGGCCCCGCCGCCGGCCCACGGTTTTGCCAACAGCGCACCCAGCTTCGCGTGCATGAGCTGCCATCCAGGCACCATGCAGGGCGACATGATCAGACTCCGGGACCTGCCGGAAACCTACAGCCCAGGCCGGACCTACACCTTAACCCTGGAGCTCGACAGCACCCTGGAAAGCCTCGGCGAGCAGCAGGGCGGTTTTGCCGTCCGAGCCTCGGCCGGTGAGCTGATCGTTAAGGATCAGACCGACACCCAGATCATCGATGACATCCTGACCCATACCCTGGAAGGATCGCACCGGCGCTCCTGGACTTTCTCCTGGCAGGCCCCGGGGGAACCCTCCCCCTGGTGGCAATTCTGGGGCCAGGACCAGAAGGAACCGGTTCCCGATGTCAGCATCACGGTGATGGCGGTGGCCGCCAACGGTGATTTTTCCTCGATGGGCGACGAGATCGGCGCCGCCGGTTTCACCCTGTTGGCCGAATAAGAAATGCCGCCTGCAGGCAATAAACAGCCATAATAATTCGGGAGGAGAGAACAATGCAAATCAGCCGAAGAAATTTTCTTAGAGCCAGCGCCATCACCGCCGCCGCCACCGCCGCCGGGGTCAAGCTCGACCCCGGGGCCGCCGTGGCCGCCAATTCGGTGAAGACCTTTCCCGTGGGCCAGTGCCGCTACTGCGCCGTGGGCTGCACCATCGTCGCCGACGCCCAGGTGGACGCCGCCGGCAACGCCACCAAAATCGTCGCCATCAAGGGCGACCTGGAGAGTTCGGTCAACCGCGGTGTACTGTGCACCAAGGGCTTTTACCTGCACCGGGCCATTGAGTACCAGGGCAGGCCCAAGGGCGCCCTGGTCCGCAACGAATGGATCAACCCCGCCACCGGCCGGCCCGATCTGGTAAATTCCCCCCGGGTCCGCGACGGCGTTAACACCAAGGATCCCGAAGGCCTGAGGCCTTCGGAGGTGGATCTGAAAGAGAACTTTACCCTGGTTCCCTGGGAAGATGCCATCGAATTTGTGGCCGGCGCGGTGGAGAAAACGATCCGGGATAACGGCAAACACAGCGTCGCCTACTACGGCAGCGGGCAGCTGGGCACCGAAGAAACCCACATAATGAACAAGGCCTTCAAGGGCGGGGGCATGATGGCCAACAACGCCCTGGAGGGTCAGCCCCGGACCTGCATTGCCTCGGCGGTGGTGGGCTACCTTTACACCTTCGGCAAGGACGAACCCTACGGCAGTTACGACGATCTCGACGTGCCCGACCCCGATTACGGCAAGCACGCCGACACCTTCTTTCTCATCGGCAGCAATACCGCCGAGGCCCACCCCATTCCCTTCAACCGTATCGCGGCGGTCAAGCAAAAGGATCCGGAGAGAGTCAAGGTGATCCTGGCCGATCCCCGTAAAACCCGCTCCGGCACCATCGCCGACCTCTGGCTGCCCTTTGCCACCGGCCGGGACCTGGCCCTGCTCAACTCCATGGCTTACGTCATCGCCCATGAGATGGACCGGGCCGAATACGACGTGGAAAAGGGAACGGTGAGCGCCGACTGGAACTATCTCGATCGCAAGTTCATCGAGCGCCATGCCAACTTCGGCATCCATGATGAAGTCAAAAAGACCTGGCTTAAAACCGAGTACGGCGGCATCCGCGGCACCACCCACGATATGAGCCACTCCATGGGCCTGTCCCGCAAGGTCTATCCCGACCTGAAAAAGAAATACGGCTCGGAAGCGGAAATCATGGCGGATCTTTACAAGGGATTTGCCATCTTCCTGGAATTTCTTTCCGACTACAATCCCGACAAGATTGCCGATCTCATCTTTGAAGGGGAGTCGCCCCTGCTTTATGACCGGGACACCAGGACCTGGCAGAAGATCAGCGGCGCCGAGGCCATCCGCCTGGCCGCCGAATGGTTCGCCAAAGGGCTGACCACCTCGGTCTGGTGCATGGGGGTCAATCAAAAGGTGCAGGGCACCTGGACCAACGCCTCGCTGCACATGCTCAACCTGATCACCGGCAAGGTTTCCAAGCCGGGCCGTCACTCCTTCAGTTTCACCGGCCAGCCCAACGCCTGCGGCGGCATCCGGGCGCCGGGAGCTCTGTGCCATGCCCTGCCCTACGGTCGGATCGTGGCCAACCCCATTCACCGGGGCCAGGTGGAAAAAATCTGGAAGGACCGGGCCGCAGCCTATCTCAAGAAGCAGGGCAAAAGCGGAGAACAGATCCGCAGCGAGACCGACAAAATCAAGATCCATCATCAGCCCGGGCCCCATACCCAGGAGATGTTCCGCCGGCTGGCTTCGGGCCAGATCAAGGTCCAGTTCATCGCCTGTGTCAACCCCGGTCAGTCCCTGGCCTACTCCTGGCCCTATCGCCTGGCCATGGGCGCCGCCGAAAAAGGCAGCAGCTGGCCGCTGACCGTCACCATGGAGTCCTTTCCCACCGCCACCACCACCGTCTCCGACGTGGCGCTGGGGGCCTCGAGCTGGTACGAAAAGGAATTCATCTTCGGCAACCTCGAGCGGCGTTACCAGATCATCAAACAGGTTATCGAACCCTACGGCGACACCATGGCCGACCACACCATCTTCGCCTGTCTGGTGCGCCGACTGGAAGAAAAGGGACTGGTGCCCCAGGGCCATGTCTCCCAGTTCTGGCCCGAGGAATATGACGGCGAGGACTGGCTGGCCAAAACCGTGGCCGCCGCCAAAACCAAGGACTGGAACCGCCGGTTCTCCACCAACATCTGGGAGGAGCTGCAGACCCTGTCCGGCGGCACCGGCTACAATTTCACCGGCATGAACCGCGATATCCTGCTGGACCGCAACCACGGCTACCGGATCCCCTTCCCCGCCGACGTCCACACTGACTCGACGATGAAGGACCGCTACGACAAGTACGAATCCCGGATAGTGTATTCCTACCCCTACGACACCATGATCGAGCGGGCCACCGCCGCCTACCTGGGCAACCAGAAAGCGATCAACCCGGTTTACGGCCAGTGGCTGGAAAACAATCTGCAAGCCATGCAGAAGGATACCGACTATCACCGACAGCAGTCGGTGCCGGAGGGCTGGTACGCCAGTTTTTACAACTCCAACGCCTTCATCAACGGCTTCATCGATCATCCCGACGGCCACAAGGTGCCGGGCTTCGACGGCCGGGCCATCATCTGGGCCAACCCCTGGTGGGCCTGCCGGTTCGATGGCAGGACGTTTGTCAAGCACACCACCGTGGACGTGGTGGAACGGGCCTTCAACGCCGACAAGGTGGACGAAACCAGCGTGGCCCCCTTTGATGTCAAAAACTCTTACACGGTCAGGGTGGTGGGTGATCCCAACCGGGATGTCTCGGCCCTCAAGAGCATCGTCTTCAGCCCCGCCGATATCCAGAATCACAAGGAGGAGTTCATCAAGGATGACGGCTCGCGGCTGGTGATGTACGACACCACCGGGTACATTTATGGGGCCTGCACCGGCCGGGTGGTGGAGCACTGGCATACCGGCAGCATGACCACCCGGGTGGCCGAACTGTCCCGGGCGGTGCCCAAGGCCTACGTGGAGATCAACGCCGAACTGGCCGATGAACTGAATATCCGCGAAGGTGATTCGGTAATCGTGGAATCCCGGCGGGGGCGGATCGAGCTGCCGGCCAAGGTGCTGGATGTCGCCCGGGCCACCGGCGGACCGCGCCACGACTACGTCTTTATCCCCTGGTTCGACGAGTACAAGCTGGTCAACATGATCATGAACGAGCATTTTGATCCGCTGAGCTTCCAGATGGATTACAAGATGTTTTCGGTCAAGCTCAGCAAGGGCACCATTGATCAGCGGCAAGTGGAACCCGGCCCCATCATCGCCTAGGGTAAGCGATCACAGGGCACCGCATCTTGCGGCGATCGAGCCGGCTTACGCTAACTAAGTACGTGAGCCGGCCCGATCGCCGTGTATGACGGTGCCCTGTGACCGCTTACAGGTTGGTGAACATTTTGTAGCCGTTCACCGGGGCCAGCAACCTGTTGATTTATTTGCTCCTCCCCTGGTGGGCGGGAAAAGTTTTTTGGTTGTACTTACCCCGCCCGCCGTTTTTGTGGTTGATGGTTAATGGTGTGAACATGGGTCTTAATCGACGAGCTTTCCTGAAGATTGTCGCAGCTGCGGGGGCAACCGGGGTTGCCGGCGGCAGCGGGCTGCTGCTGCGGGAAGATACCCAGCGACGACGGGCGGCCGCCGAGGAATACCACCTCAAACCCCTGCCCGAAATCACCGACACCGGCTTGGTTCGCCCTCCCGGGGCCCTGCCGGGTCGCAAATTCCGGCGCAACTGCAGCGGCTGCGGCGCTTGCCTCAATGTCTGCCACACCATGGGCTACGATGCCATCGCCATGGCCGGTCCCCGCCATGGGGGCGATGCCGCCACCCCATACATCAAGGATATGCGGGATTTCCCCTGCACCCTGTGCATGGAATGTCCGGATAAGTGCCCCACCGGAGCCTTGCAACCGCTGGACAAGCCGGAGGTCAGGATGGGCATGGCCCTGATCGATCTCAGCCTCTGCTTCGGCTGGAACGGTGATGTCTGCCTGTCCTGCAGCAAGGCCTGCCCCCTGGGTGCTTCGGTCTTCGACTTCAATTACGGAGCCTGGGGCAACCAGCCCTACATTAACGAAAATTGCGTGGGCTGCGGTTTGTGTGTGAGATACTGCCCCCTGGGCGGCTCGGCGGTAAAGGTGGTGACCCCGGAGATCTACACCCAACTCCAGGAGGCCTACCTCCAGGAAGTGGACAATCTGCTGCACATCTCCGGGGAGGAACGTTACGAACTGGTTTATGGCCGCAATCTGCCGGAAATAATGGCACGCGGAAGGTTGGTGGAACGTGAGTACCGCTAGGCACCAAACAGGCAAAGGCGCCCGCCGGGGCATCCCCTGGACCCTGTTGCGGCGAACAGTTATGCTGGCCATTGTAGCGCTGTTCATGCTCCAGTATTTCGAGATCCGCCTGCTGGTGGGCAGTCTGTCCGGCTCCACCCTGCTGGGACAGCTCAAGCTGCTGGATGTTTTCGCCTTTTTGGAAGTATCGGCGGCGGCCCGGGGGATCAGCCTGGCCCTGCTCACCGCCGTGCTGCCGGTGGCCCTGCTTTATCTGCTGCTGGGTCGGGCCTTCTGTGGCTGGGTCTGTCCCATGGACCTGCTCTTTTCCCTGGTGGACAAAGTCCGCTCCCCGGGAACAAAACCGCCCAGGCTGCCGCTGAAACCGCAGGTCGGCTACTGGCTGGCCGGCGGGCTGCTGTTGACGGCCCTGCTGACCAGCCTGCCCGTTTTCACCAATTTTTTCTCCCACCTGACCAACCTGTTCCGGGCCATCGCCGGCGTGGTCTTCATGGCCTCCGACCTGCCGGTGGAGCCGGCGGTTATTGCCTGGTCGCTACTGGCCCTGCTGGCCCTGCTGCTGCTGCAATATTTTTATCCCCGGCTCTGGTGCCGGGTACTCTGCCCGGTGGGCAAAACCTACGGGCTGTTCAACCGAGCCAGCCTGCTCAAGCTTCGCTTCCGGCAGGGTGATTGCGAAGGCTGCGAGTTATGCGAGCAAAGATGTTACATGGGGGTTAAGCTTGTCCGCCACTTGGACCAGGGTAAACTGCGCGACCCCAACTGTATTTATTGCGGCCGCTGCATCGAAGGCTGCCGCCACCAGGCAAACCTGATCAAAATGAGTTTCAAATAAAATGCGCCCAGAGCGCGCAAAGGAGCAGACCATGCTGGTAGCCAGCGGCTATGTGGAAGTAAACGAAGAGAATGAACTGGAACAGGTAAAAGCCGCCCTGGAGGCGGACCAGATCGAAGTCACCGAGGCCCAGGGGGTCAAGATCGTCTTTTTGATCGAGCGTGAACGGGCCAAGGAGGTCAAGGCCGCGCTGGAGTCACTCAAGGACATCCCCGGCGTACGCACCGTTTATCTGGCCTACTACAGCCTGGAATGCAGCGACGAGGAAAAAGACGAGTTGCTGGCATAGGCCGCCGGGCGACGGGCAAAAAACCGTTTTGCAGGCGGCCCCGGAGAAATCCTCCGCCTCCACCGGCTGGCCCCACCGACCGCTCGGTAAACTTTTAGCTGACAGGCATGATGAGTTCAAACAATTCACTTTTGGCAACTTTTTGGTCGAAGGTGAGAACACTGCCACAACCGGCCAGGCGGGCGGTTTCGGCAATGAGCAGGTCCGGCAGGTCGAAATTGCTGGCCCCGGCGGTATATACCATGCTTTGCAGTGCCGAACGGTTTTCAAATTCAAGTATCGGCAGCAGCAGCAAGTCCTTTAATACGGCAACCAACTCATCCCGGCTGATCCCGTAAGCGGAATCCAACACCCAAATGGTTTCCAGGACCACCAGCAGCGGGACGAAAAAGATTTCCCGCTGTGTTTCCGCCTGGCGGAAACGCTCGCGGACAACTTGGGCCTGGGCCGGGTCGTCATTAACCAGAAAGCGAACCAACACGTTGGTATCAAGCGCCTTCATCCGCTACGTTCCCTTATTCGTTTTCTGATCGCGGCGTCCATGTCTTCAGGAGAAAGTGCTTGCCGGCCAGGCTTGTGCAAGCGGCCGAAAATATCGTCCACCCTCCTGGTCATGGGCCTGAGCAGAACCTCGCCCTGGTCGGTAACGGTAAAATCAATCTTGTCACCGCTATGCAACAGCAGGCTGTCCCGAATATCCTTGGGAATGGTGACCTGTCCCTTGCTGGTAATGGTTGACATGGCCACGGCAGTTTCTCCTTACTTTTTTATTTAATCTTACCTGATGGTAGGAGCAACGAAACCGTTTGTCAAGAAAAACCCTGCTCGCACCGTGATCACTTACCTCACACCAGGATCTCGCCGCCGGCCAGGAGCTGGTCGTCGCGGTAGAGGGCGGCGTACTGGCCGGGGGCCGGGGCCCGCTGGGGCTGGTCGAAGGTAAGGGTGACCGTACCGTCGGGGGCGGGCTCCACCAGGGCCGGGGCCGGCCGGTGGCGATGCCTCAGCTGCACGGCAAAACGGGCGGGCAGCGGCGGCGGGGTGATCAGCCAATTGAGGTCGGCCACCCGGATCACCAGGTGCAGCAGATCCTCCGGTTTGCCCACCACTACCCGGTTGCCCGCCACATCCAGGGCCACCACGTAATAGGGGGTGGCGTCGGGGATCCCCAGTCCCCGGCGCTGGCCCACGGTGTAGCGATGAACCCCCCGATGGCGACCCAGCTCCCGGCCATCGACGGTGACAATGGGTCCCTCCGCCGCTGCGGCACCGCTTTTTTCCTGTATTTGTCCGGCCAGAAAATCCGCCACCGACTGCTCGCCCAGGAAACAGACATCCTGGCTTTCGGCGCCGTGGCGGCCGCTCAGACCCAGAGCGGCGGCCAGTTCGTAGACCTGGCTTTTGCGTTTTTCCCCCAGGGGAAACAGGATGCGCTTTAAACTGGCCGGCTGCAACCGGCAGAGAAAATAGGACTGATCCTTGCCGGGGTCCTGGCCCCGGCGCAGGACCAGACCATCATCACTGGCCGCATCCCCCGGTCGAGCCGGGGCCAGCCGGACGTAATGGCCGGTGGCCAGGAAATCGGCATCACGGGCCAGCATGGTTTCCAGCAGCAGGCCGAATTTGATCAAGCGGTTGCAAAAGACGCAGGGGTTGGGGGTAAGGCCGGCGAAATAGGCCCGGATGAAAGGCTGCAGCACCTTGTCCCGGAAGTCTTCCCCAAGATCCACCACCGTCAGTTCAATGCCCAGGTGCGCCGCCACCGCCTCCGCCCGCTGCTGGTGCTGATCCACCTCCGGCTGGGCCAAGCGCATGAACACCCCTTCCACCTCGGCCCCGGCCCGGCGCAGCAGGGCGGCGGTCACCGAACTGTCCACCCCGCCGCTCATGGCAACGGCAACCCGTTTCTGGTATAAGGTATCTTGCGATAATGACATACCAGACACCTTACCAAAATCTTCACCGCCCGGCAAAAAAGATGACCTTGACCACCCCTGGCCAAAGCAACTCCGCATCATCACGGCACCCGGCTTCCGCTAACCGCCGGCAAACCGTTCACCAGAGCCGGCAGCCTGCAGATTTAACGTACTGTAACCGTTCATCAGCACCGGAGCTGCTGGCGCCGGCGGGCAACCCGGAAAAACTGAAAGTAGCGGTCCACTATGGAGCCGACGCCGTTTACCTGGGCGGCAGCCGCTACAGCCTGCGGGCCCATGCCGGCAATTTCTCCGACGAGCAGTTGCAGGAGGCGGTAACTTTTGCTCATGGTGCCGGGGTGCGGGTTTACGTGGCGGTCAATATCTTTGCCCACCAGGACGACCTGGTGGGCCTGGAGGATTATCTTTGCTTTTTGCGCCGCATCGAGGCAGACGGACTGATTATCGCCGACCCCGGGGTGCTGGCCGTGGCCCGGCGTGTGGTGCCCGAGCTGCCGGTCCATCTGAGTACCCAGGCCAATGTCACCAACCCTGAAAGCGCTGCCTTCTGGGAGGCCTGCGGGGTCAGCCGGATCAACCCCGCCCGGGAGCTCTCGCTGGCGGAAATTACCGGCCTGCGCGAGCGGGTGCGGGCCGAGCTGGAAATCTTTGTTCATGGAGCACTCTGTATCTCCTATTCGGGCCGCTGCTTTTTAAGCCTTTATTTGACCGGCCGCGACGCCAATCGGGGTGAGTGTTCCCATCCCTGCCGTTATCTCTACCGCCTGGAAGAGGAAAAACGGCCCGGGCGCTTTTATCCCATCGAGGAAGATCACCGGGGCAGCTATATCTTCAACGCCAAGGATCTGTGTCTGCTTCACCGGCTGCCCGAACTGATCAGGGCCGGGGCCGATGCCCTGAAGATCGAAGGCCGGATGAAAAGCCTCTTTTACGTGGGCACGGTGGTCCGCCTCTACCGGGCGGCGCTGGATTTCTGGGGGGACCATGGTCTTGGCACCCCCCTGCCCGCGGAATTTGCCGCCGAATTGGCCAGGCTCGGCGGCCGTGGCCAGAGCGAAAACTTTCTTGACCACCCGCCGGGGCCCCCAGACATGCTCTATGACGGCACCACCGTCAACCCCCACTGGGCGCCGGCGGCCATCGTCCGCGAAGGGGGGGCGGCTCCCCTGGTGGAGGCCCGCAACCCTTTTCAGCGCGGCGATACCATCGAGTTTCTGGGCCGGGGCCTTACCAATATCCCTTGCCGGGTCATGGTCATGCATGATCAAAGCGGCCGGGAAGTAGAGCGGGCCAACCCCAACAGCCTGCTGCGGCTGACCCTGGACCCGACCGGCGACTATCCGCGACACGGGCTGTTTCGGCAGGGCACCGGAAATTCTGCCAGGAGGACAAGATGAAGGATCATTGCCGGCAACCACATAAGGAGCGCCGAGGGCTCACCGTTGTCATTTCCGCAACCCTTGGCTTGCTGTTACTTTTTCTGGCCCCGGGCCTTTCCTGTCCCGCCTCCTCTGCGGCCAGTCAGCGGGACCTGCTACACTACGAAATACTGGTGTCTTTTGAACCCGACCAGCGCCGGTTGCAGGCCCGGACGGAGATCACCGTCCCTCCCGATTATCCCCGCCGGTTTGTCGTGGCCCTGCACCGGGGGCTGGATCCCCGGGCCGAGCACCCGGAGGTCGAACTGGCCGCCACCGATGGCACTGCCCCCGGCCATGGCGGGCAAAGCCGCGGCCTGGAGTTGTTCACCGTCACTCTGCCGCCGGAGGTCAACACCTTTGTCATCGCCTATGGCGGGGAAATTCATCATCCCCTGGGGTTTGCCGGCCATGACTACGCCCGGGGGGGGCGCCATACCCCGGGGCGGATCGATGCCGAAGGGATTTACCTGGGCCCCGGCACCTACTGGTACCCCCGGCCCATGGAGCGTCCCCACTTTATCAGCTTCCGCCTGCGGGCCGAATTGCCCGAGGGCTGGACGGCGGTGAGCCAGGGCCGGCGCCATGAACCCCGGCCCGAAGTGGTCGGCAACGAAACGGTGTGGGAGGAACTTAACCCCCAGCAGGGAGCCTTTCTGGTGGCCGACCGTTACACGGTTTACCAGGACCGGGCCGCCGGGGTCAGCATCCAGGCCTTCCTTCGCGAGCCCGACGAGGAACTGGCCCGGCGCTACCTGGACGCCACCGCCGATTACCTGGAGCGCTACAGCGAGATGATCGGCCCCTACCCCTACGCCAAGTTTGCCCTGGTGGAAAACTTCTGGGAATCCGGCTTCGGAATGCCTTCCTTCACCCTGCTGGGCCCCCGGGTGATCCGTCTGCCCTTTATTCTCCACTCATCATACCCCCATGAAATTCTTCACAACTGGTGGGGCAACTCCGTTTACGCCGACTACGCCAGGGGCAACTGGACCGAAGGGCTCACCTCCCACCTGGCCGATCACCTGCTGATGGAAGAACGCGGCCGGGGGGTTGAATACCGCCGCCGCACCCTGCAAAGATACGCCGATTACGCCGCCGGCGATCGGGATTTTCCCCTGCGTCAATTCTCCTCCCGGCAAAGCCCCGCCGATGAAGCGGTGGGTTACGGCAAGGCAATGATGATGTTTCACATGCTGGAACAAAAGCTGGGCCAGGAGCTGTTCTTAAAAGGACTGGGCGACTTTTACCGGGAAAATCTCTTTCAGCTGGCCTCTTTTGACGATATCAAGCGAAGTCTGGAACAACGCTCCGAGGGTGACCTGGAGATTTTTTTCGACCAATGGCTGGAGCGTGCCGGGGCGCCAGAACTGGTCATCGAAGAAGTCCAGCTGGCGGAGCACGACGACGGCTGGCGCCTGCGGGCCACCTTCGGCCAGCAGCAGCCGGGGCCGCCCTACCGTTTGCTGCTGCCAGTGCGGGTAACCCTGGAAGGCGAAGAAGAACCCCGGAATTTCCGGGTGGCCATGGCTGGCGACCAGCTCGACTGGCAGGCCGATTTCAGCCGCCAACCGCGCCACCTGGCCCTGGACCCGGGGTTTGACCTGTTCCGTCTACTTGACCGGCAGGAAATCCCCCCGGCCCTATCCAGCCTTTTCGGCGCCGAAGACGACCTGCTGGTGATCATCCCCGAGGAGGAAGAGCAAATGCTGCCGGCCTACCGGGAGCTGGCCGGGGCCATGGCCCGCTTCGGCTCCGCCGGGGTGGAGGTGGTGAAAGACAGCGAACTGGAAAGCCTGCCGGCGGAGCGGGAAAGTGTAATCCTGGGCTGGAAAAACAAGTTTCAGCCCCAAGCCTCCAAGGCCCTGGAGGTCTTCGACGACGCCGAACTGCTGACCATCGGCCGGGATCTGCCCGCAGGGCCGCGGCCGGGAGCGCTGCAGGTTGCAGAGCAGGCCTTCTCCCGGGCGGGGCACGCCTTTGCCCTGGCCCTGCCCCACCCCGACAATCCTGCCACCACCCTGGGCTGGATCGCCATGGACAGCCCGGAAATGGTTTCCGGACTGCTTCGCCGTCTGCCCCATTATCACAGCTATGGGGCCGTGGTTTTTCAGGGGCCGCAAGCGGAAAACATTTTCAGCCACCACTGGCCGGCCCACGATTCCCCGCTGCACCGGAATCTGGACGCCTTGATCCAGTAGGCGCTCGGAGCGCGTCCATCACAAAGTAAGTGATCACGGGGGCAAAATGGTAAGCAGCCACGGGGTGCCGCAGGTTGTGGTGAGCCTCGGCGGCGAAGCTTGCCTCTGTTATGTGAGCCGGCCGGATCGCCGCTTTCGTCGGTGCCCTGTGACCGCTTACATCAAAAGTAGCGGCTGACGGCGAGGGTCGCCTCGCCCCGGGAATGACCAAAAGAGCGTTCCCATGATCCCTTGAGGACAATCCCGCTGTTCCGGGAAAGGCGATAATTCTGATCCAGGGCGATACGGTAGTGTTCGTGGCGTTCCAGGCCGTAGAACATGGCCCGGCCGTGGAGATGGGCCTTCCAGTTGGTGGTCAGGCTGGTGAGTATCCCCAGGCCCGGCCCGGCGCCCAGGGCGGCTTTATCCCGAAAACGGTCGTGGAAGTTGAGGTCGGCCTCGAGCATGGTGTAGAAAATCGTCTCATCAAAAAATTCCCAGGCCATGCCGCCGCCGGTGTTAACTCCCAGGTACAGTGGATCGATGCCGTCTTTGAGTTCTTTGCGTTCCAGCCCGAACCTGACCTTCCAGGAAACCGGGCTGAAAAACAGATCACGGGGGGCCAGCGAGAAGATATCAACCAGGTCCAGCCGGTGCAGGCGGGCTTTCCGCTCTTCGGTATAGTAGCGGCCGCTCAGGGCAAAAAAGTTGATCTGGGCCCCCGGGGTGAACCCCTCGTCATGATCGAGCAGATCATGATATGCCGGGCGCCAGGTCAATTCCAGAAAGTGATTACCGTCGCGTCCGCCCCCGCCCACGGTTATACGCCCCGGGTCATGTCCCTCCTCCGGCGGGGAAGGCCGGGGGACCTCAAGCGCCGCCGATTCGCTGCGGCCGTCGGCGCTCCGCGCCCGCAGAACGGACATGAATCGGCGGCGGAACTCATCTTCGCTGATCTGGCGGCGGGAATAGAGATAGCGCAGATACTCCGCCGCCAGTTCCCGGCCCTGGCGACGCTCTTCCAGATCCAGCACCGTTTCGTGGCTGTTTTCACCGCTTTCCGGTCCGGTGGCGAGGTCATGGGCCCACTGCGCCGCTTCCGGCGGTAGCAGTGAAGCCCGATGTTCAATGCGGGTGGCCATGGCGGGACGAAATTTAATTTCTTCAATCAATCCCGCCCGTCGTACCGTATGAATGGTATCAGAAGGCAGTACCCAGAAGAATAAGCGCCGATCCCAATATTCTTGGGCCAGCTCCAGCTCCGGCCGTGCAACCTCCAGGAGAAATAGCAGCATAAAGGAGCAGTTTTCATCGAAGTAGTAATAATCCGAGGCAATTCCCTGCATCTCCCAGGCATGCAGGACCATTCTACGCACCTCTTCGGGGGTCAGGTTCAGCCGGTATTCCCACACATCCCGGTGCTCGAGGTCATTGTATTCGTTGAGTTTTTCATAGTACGGCATGATATTGAAATAGCCGTTGTACATGCCGAAAAGGCCCTTGAAGGCATAAATAAAACCGTTGGTGTCGGTGGCGAAGGCTGCATAGTTTATGGCATGGGAAAGCAACTCGTTCTGGTCGGCCCCGCCGACCCGTAAGAGGGTGTGGCCGAACATGGAAGCCGGGCCGTTGTTGTGAGCCGCCGGAAACACCAGGGCGGCGCTGTGGGTATTGATTACGGCAAGGGCCTCGTCAAGCTGGCGGCAATCCGGCCGGGGCAGCGACTCCTGGTCCAGCTCCAGGGCCTTGATCAGCCACTCGCTGCGGGCGGGGAAGCGGCAGATAAAGTGGTCATCGTCCGCGCCGCCGCCGGTCGGTTCCAGCATGGCCCTGATCGATGCCGCCAGCTCGCTTTGCGGATCACGGTGGCCGTCGGCGGATAAAAAGTACTCCGGATCGTCCACCAGGCTTTGGTGGCGCTCACCCTTGGACCGGTAGCGCATCAGCGCCCGCCATAACCGCTCCTCGGCAAGCCGCAGCGCCATCGCCCGCTCGACAGCCTGTTCGGCAGCCACCGCCGCTTGGTCGGCCGCCGTGGCAGGTGCGGCCACAGCAATCAAAAACCCGCCCATAAGGACAATAAAAAGGCATGGCGAGAGCACCCCTCGCCATGCCTTTTTATTTAAAACCGAAAAAAACGTCGACATTAACGAACAGCTACAGCCGCGTTGTCGATCACTTCAGCCATCACCACCTGTTCGGAGGTGAACACCTGGGCAAAATTCTGCTGCAGTTCAGCGGCAAACTCGTCCCGCTGGTCAACCGGAACATCCATCAATTCAGCGAAGGCGTCAAAGGTTTCCCCGCCGCCGGCAGCAATATCCATGGCCAGTCCGTCCATGTTCTGGGCTACAAACTGCTGCATTTCACTGTCGTTGGCTGCCCACACGGGCTTGTCGCCGCAGTTGAGGGTGCCGGTGGTGATACCGAAAGTCTGGTTGCCGGAAGTTCCGTTGGTGGTGGCGGCCAAGATCTGCACGGCACCGGGCTGATCCTCAAAGATCACGGAGCCCAGACCACAGCCGGCAGTTCCATAATTGTCAGCAAATGCCAGGGATGACACTGCCAGCACCATTGCCGTTGCGAAAACAGACGCGATCAGTTTCTTCATTTCTTCCTCCTGTTCCAATGTGATTGTTATGCGAGGAAAGGCCACCATGGCTTCTCCCCGACTTGATCGCCCGGTCCTATGGGAGACTGTTAATCAAGCTGCCCAACTTTCTGTAATTGCTAATCAATCAATGGTGTCCTGTCAAGCAAAACCTTTGGAATTAATCTCAGGCCGGGCCAACCGGGTTATCGCCTGCGGATCGACCAGCCCTGCCCGGGCCTTCCTGCTCAGGCCTTCCTGCTCGGGCCTT
>PWOG01000248.1 GCA_003557565.1 Desulfobulbaceae bacterium | reverse complement strand
CGAGTAAAAGGAACCGGGGGTGTAGACAATCCGCTCCACCCGGCCGGGAAAGGGGGTCCGGTTGACATGAACATTGAAGATGTTCATGAAGATGCTGACTTTGTAAACGTGCTCCTTGACGAAACGCTCATCGAACACCCGCTCCACCAGAATCACCTTGCCATCGGCCGGGGAGACCAGCACATCATCCTCGCCGGTGGCTATCCGCTCCGGATCCCGGAAAAAATAGAGGATAAAAATGGTGAGGGCCAGCAACACCATGGCCGGCATGAAGTAACCCAGGATCGCCACCACCAGGGTGGCGAATCCGGCCATCAGAATAAACGGGTAGCCTTCCTTGGCTACTGGGATTCGAGACTTGGTCATGGCTTTGGTTAAGACTTCTTGCCACGGGTAATGGCGGTGGCACCGGTTCGGATTATTTCCTGGATGCCGATGGGCCGGAGAATATCAATAATCGCCTGGACTTTGGACTTGGAACCGGTCACCTCCACCACATAACTTTTGGGCGAAACATCGACCACCTTGCCCCGGAAGATATCGATCACCCGCAGCACCTCGGCCCGGGTTTCATCTTCGGCCTTGATCCGGATCATGACCATCTCCCGCTCCACATGTTCATGTTCGGCCATGTCGGTGACCTTGATAACATCGATCAGCTTGTGGAGCTGCTTGGTGATCTGTTCTATGATCGCCTCGTCGCCATGGGTCACCAGGGTAAGGCAGGAGACGTCCTTTTCCAGGGTTTCGGCCACGGAAAGGCTGTCGATATTAAAGCCCCGGCCACTGAAAAGTCCGGTGACCCGGGAAAGCACCCCCGGCTTATTCTGCAGCAGAACGGAAATAGTATGTTTCATGGCGGTCCCTAAAAGTTTCAAAAGTCAGAAATTATTCTTTATTACGTAAGCCTGAAACGTTCAGCCGTGCCGCAGATTGTGGCGATTGAACCGGCGCCGCGCACATTATCAGTACGCAAGCCGGTTCAATCGCCGCAAGATGCGGCGGGGCTGAAGGTTTCAGACCAGAAGCATTTCGGTGGTCGCCTTCCCGGCCGGTACCATGGGGAAAACGCCCTCCTCACGGGAGATGACGAAGTCCATGATGACGGTGTTGTTGGTCTTTAGCGCTTCCTTGATCACCGGCTCCACCTCGCTGGGCTTGGTGGCCCGCAGCCCCACGGCCCCGTAAGCCTCGGCCAGCTTGACAAAATCCGGGGCCACGTCCAGGGTGGTGTGGGCGTATTTCTTGTCGTAGAAAAGCTCCTGCCACTGCCGCACCATGCCCAGGTAGTTGTTGTTTAAAATGGCGATCTTGACCGGGCATTTGTACTGGCGGGCGGTGGCCAGCTCCTGAATGTTCATCTGGATCGAACCGTCGCCGGCGACATCGATGACCGTCCGGTCGGGGGCGGCCATCTGGGCGCCAATGGCGGCGGGAAAACCGTAACCCATGACCCCCAGGCCGCCGGAGGTCAGAAAGTGGCGCGGCTTGTTGAAATGATAAAACTGGGCGGCCCACATCTGGTTCTGCCCCACCTCGGTGGTGATGATGGCATCACCGTGGGTAAGTTCATGGAGCTTCTGAACCACAAACTGGGGTTTAATGACCTCCCCCTCCTCGACATAGCCCAGGGGATGGCGGTTTTTCCAGTCCTTGATCTGGTCATGCCACTGCTGGTGCTGTTCCTTGGCCGCCCTGGCGTCAAAGTCCTTGCTGCTGTCAAACCAGGCGTTCATGGCGGTAACAGCATGATGGCAATCGGCGACCATGGGGATATCCACCTTGACATTTTTACTGATGGAACTGGGGTCGATATCGATATGGATAATCTTGGCGTTGGGGGCAAAGGCGTCGATCCGGCCGGTAACCCGGTCGTCGAAACGGGCCCCCACGGCGATCAGCAGGTCACAGTTGGCCACCGCCATGTTGGCGTAATAGGTGCCGTGCATCCCCAGCATCCCCAGGGAAAGCGGATCGGTGCCGGGAAAACCGCCCAGACCCATCAGGGTCATGGTCACCGGGATATCGAGCTTTTTGGCCAGCTCGGTGACGGTTTCCGAGGCGTTGGAGTGGATCACCCCGCCGCCGACATAAAGCACCGGTTTTTTGGCCTTTAACACCGTCTTGCAGGCCTTTTCCACCTGGCCGGGATGGGGCTCGTAGGTGGGTTTGTAGGTCCGCATCTTGATGGGCTTGGGCTCGGTGTAGTTGACCATGGAGGCTATCACATCCTTGGGCAGGTCAACCAAAACCGGGCCGGGCCGGCCGGTGCGGGCAAGGTGAAAGGCCTCGCGGATGGTGGGGATCAAGTCCTCGGCCTTCTTAACCAGGTAGTTGTGCTTGGTTACCGGACGGGTAATGCCGACGATATCCACTTCCTGGAAAGCATCGTTGCCGATGAGCATGGTGGGCACCTGGCCGGTGAACACCACCATCGGGATGGAATCGCAGTAGGCCGAGGCAATGCCGGTCACGGTATTGGTGGCGCCGGGGCCGGAGGTTACCAGGGCGACTCCCACCTCACCCCGTACCCGGCCGTAAGCGTCGGCGGCATGAACTGCGGCCTGCTCATGGCGGACCAGCACGTGGGTTAGATTTTCGGCGTTGAGCAGTTCATCGTAAAGATCGATGACCGCGCCGCCGGGAAAACCGAAAATAGTCTCAACACCTTGTTCTTCCAGGCATTTAACAAACGCCTGCGATCCTTTCATTTTCATGTGACCTTTCCTGCGTTGGGTGATTTTAACAAACTCGCAAAAAACCTTAAACCTCGCAAAAAACCGCCCAAGGTGCTGGCCGGTAATGCGTAAACAAATAATTACAATACGCGCCCCGTCGGCGCCGCACTTTTATTTTCTCGGCATCGACAATTTTGGTGAAAAATTTGCAATATAGTTGTTCAAGCCCGCTTGTCAAGGAAAACACCCCGCCCAGGTCAAGCTTTACCTGCGGGTCAATGTAGACCTTCCGGTCTCATCGCAAAAAAATGGAGGGCGATGTTTCATTTATGGGTGGGGGCAGGATGCCGGCCTCCCGTCCACGGCGGATAAACTCAGCCACCGCCCGCTCACCTTCCGGGCCGAGCTCGGTGGAAAAATCGTTGACGTACAGATTGATATGGGCCCTCATCACCTCTTGATCCAGTTCCCCGGCATGGCGGCGAATGTACTCCATGGCCCCGGCGGGATGACGCCGGGCCAGGTCCAGGCTGTCGCCGATGGCCCGGGCAATGGCCGTCAAGCGGTCCCTGCCCAGGGAACGCCGGGCGGCAATGCCGCCCAGGGGGATGGGCAGGCCGCTGATCTCCTCCCACCAGGAGCCCAGGTCGGCCAGTAGCACCAGGCCGTGGTCGCGGTAAGTGAAACGGCTTTCATGGATGATCACCCCGGCGTCGATTTCCCCGGATGCCACGGCGGGCATGATCCGGTCAAAACGCATGAGGCGCAAATTCCCCGGCCCGCCAGACAGCTCCGGGCTGTCTCCAAAGCGCAGGCAATCAGGGGCAAAAAGCCCCAGCAGCATGGCGGCGGTGGTATAACGACCCGGCACAGCCAGGCGGATGGCCGGCAGATCAGCGGGATCAATGGGCTGCCGGGCCACCAGCAACGGGCCGCAGCCCCGGCCCAAAGCCGCTCCCGCAGGCAGCAGTACGTAATCCTCCAGGACATGGCCAAGGGCGTGGAAGGACAGCTTACTTACATCCAGCCTGGCCTGCAGGGCCCACTGGTTAAGGGTTTCGACATCCTCCAGGAGGACTGGGGAAAACTCCGGGGCCCCGGGAATCCGCCCGTGCACCAAGGCATGAAAGATATAGGTGTCGTTGGGGCAGGGGGAAAACCCCAGGGAAAGTTCAGAGGTCATAATCTTTTCAGCAGTTCCGGCAACATCGATGCCAAAATTTCCACATTGCGGCGGATCGCCTCGGCCAGGCGCCAACGGGATAAATCACGATCTTCCACCAGGTTGCTGATGCAACGGATTTCCAGCAGGGGCAGCCCCAGGTTGCGGCAAACCAGGGCGGCCGCCGCCCCTTCCATGTTTTCGCAAAGACCGCCGTGGCGGCGCGCCAGGGCCACCCCCCGCTGCTGGGTGGTGGTGGCGGCGTTGACGGTCACAAAGGTACCGCAATGAAAAAAAATCCTTCGATTTTGCAGAATCTGCCGGGCTGCTTGCAGCAGCGGCGACTCCAGGTCGAATTCATGGTCGGCGCCCAGTTCCGGGCTGTCGAAAGGTTCGGCCCCGTGGGGGGCAGACAGACCGAAATCTCCAAGAATTTCACGATTCGCCAGGCAGATATCCAGCACCCCGGGCCCCCGGCCCGGCCCGTGACCGGGCCTTGGCTCCGTTGGCGGCGGG
>PWOG01000313.1 GCA_003557565.1 Desulfobulbaceae bacterium | reverse complement strand
TGGTGGCCAGAATGCCGGTGCTGTCTGCAATGAAATAGACGTCCTTGGAGCTCCACATGTCCGTTATTCCAGGTCGCTACGGTAGAGGGCGAGGAATTTTTCCATTTGACCGGTGGTTTCCGCCGGCAGATCAAGCTGGTAACGGGCCAGGTATTCCGCCGCCATCCGGTGGGTGTTGAAGATCGGACAGTTCAGGGCCAGGTTCATCAGGCAGCGGTCCAGATACTCTTCCCGTTCCGGCTGCTGATAGAAGGTGGCGAGCAGGCCGGGCAGCATCTCATAAAAGGAGGCGGCGTCTTCGCTGTAGAGCATCTCGGCCCGTTGTTCGCTGAGCAGTTCGGGGTTTACCGGTCCTTCATAACCGAATTTCCAGCCGGCTTGCCCGTCGTGGTATCCTTCCGCCCACCAGCCGTCCATGATGCTGACGTTGGGAATCCCGTTCATGGCCGCTTTCATCCCGCTGGTGCCGCTGGCCTCCAGGGGGCGCTTGGGGCTGTTGAGCCAGGCATGGCAGCCGGCCACCATCATTTTGGCCACCGCCATGTCGTAATCGGGGATGAATACCAGCTTGGCCAGGCCGTTGGTGCGCCGGTACAATTCCTCCTGGATGTCGATGATGCTTTTGATCAATCCCTGGCCGGGCTTGTCGGCGGGATGAGCCTTGCCGGCGTAGATAAAGTTGATCGGCCACTGCTGGTCGACCAGGATCCTGGCCAGGTGATCCAGGTCTTCGAAAATCAGGTCGGCCCGTTTATAGGTGGAGAAGCGCCGGGCAAAGCCGAAGGTAAAGTTGGCGGCATTCAACCGGCTTTCTTTTTCCCCCAGGTAGGAGAGGTAGTTGGGCGGATCAATCCAGGTGGAAATTCGTTGCTGGCGGTGCTCGGAGAGCATACCGTTGACATGGTCGATCAGATATTTACTGTCTTTTTGCCAGGCGGCGGCAAAGTCCTGGCGAAATCTTGGGTTGTCCAGAAGTTGGTGGGCCCGGGTGAAAACGCTGGGATCGAGGCGCCAGCCGGCCAGTTCCGGAGCCGAGTCGTAAACCGCCGCCTTGTTGTCGCTGATCCAGGTAAGATGGTGAACTCCGTTGGTGATGGCGCTGATGCGCTCCCGGAACTGGGGAAATTGGGCCCTGGTGACCTCGCGGTGCAATCGGCTGACGCTGTTGGTGGCCCGGTTTGCCCGCATGGCCAGGGCGGTGAAATTGTAGGTTTCGGGGTCTTGCTCATCGGCTGCCAGCAGTTGCAGGATCCGGCGGTAAAATGAATGCTCCAGCCCCTGGTACAGGGAACGGGAAAAGCGGTCATGGCCGGCCTTGACGGGGGTATGGATGGTGTAAACCACGTTGCGGGCCGCTTCTTCGGCGGCATCAAGGATGTCCTGGTCGCCGGCCCGGCTCTGGTAATCTTCCCCCAGCCGCCGCTGCAGGTTTTCGGCGATCAGGGCCAGGACCAGGAACACCCCGTGCTGTTCGTTTAAATGAATGGTTCTGGAGGTCAGCCCCAGGGTGCGCATCACCGGCAGTACGCCGGCCCCCAGCAGGCGGCGCTGGATGGCCTTGGAGGCCTCGGAACTGCTGTCGTAAAGCCGGTGGGCGGCCTTTCTGATCCAGTCCGGAGATTCGGCAATGTCATAATCAAGCAGGAATTCCGGGACAAAATAGTCAAGGCCGCTGCCGATCTCCAGCTTCAACCAGACCCTGGCCACGGCCTGGATCGGTTGATCGTTATGATCGTAAAAATCAACCGTTACGGTCAGGGGGGTCTGGGGGTCATCGGGGCGGTGGAGCAAATACAGGCCCGGAACTTCGCGGGGGTACCACTCCCGGGACCAAACCACCTGGCCGAGATTCATGTCTACCAGCTGGGAAAAATAGCCGCGCTGGTAAAGCAGGGAGACGGCGGCCACCGGGAGACGGCAGTCGGCAAAACTTTTCAGGGTGTCGCCGGCCAGTATGCCCAGGCCACCGCTGTAGGTGGGGATTTTTCCCGGGCCATGGAGAAACTTGTCGGCCATTGGCTGCAGGTCGGGGGAGATGTCCTCCCGCCTTGCCATCTCAAGCAGCAGGTTCTTTATCGGGTGGTAGATGTCCCGGTCGGCACCGATTTCCATCGAGACATAAGTGACGGAATTGCCATCCGGGCTCGTCAGGGATTGCCAGACCCGGTTATAGGTTTCCTGGGAAATGCCAAACAAGGGGCCGTAGGGGGTGTCGGCCATCAATTCGGAACTGGTTGGTTGTATGCGGTTCATCGTTTGCCTCGGCGGAGTAAATGCCGTGTTCTCCGCAGTATACGGGTAAAATTGATTTGGTTATGGTTTCGGGTAATCTCAGCCGGACACGGCGGTCTGTAAATACATGACAAACATTGCGAACAATAGCGAACAATACCGGTGCCTGACCTTGGCCGCAAGCTGAAAGTAGGCGGCGTAAGGTTTTGGGCCTGATTCAAATTTACCGGGTTTGCCGGCCTTTGTAAAAGAGAAAAGTGATTTCCAAAGGTTGTCGCCATGTTTGCCTTTCGCCTGAAAAAGCGCTTGAACTTTCGATGCTGGTTCTATAATATACCCGATTATCAAGGTTGTTATTGCGTAAACCAGTTGCGAGCCCACAGTGCTTGGTGATCAACGGTGCACGTTTTCCCATGTTCACAAGAAAATCCCCGGCAGTTCTCCTTAAATGATGCTGATCAAAAAATGGATTTTAATTGCCGGTCGCGCAGGTGGTGGCGTTGCTTGTACGCGAATCTGGCAACAACTTATGTAAGCGGTCGCGGGGTGCCGTATGGCCGCTTACGTTTAGCAACTTATCATTATTCCGGTCAGGAGGATATTGTTCAATGAGGTCCATGAAGATGGAGTTTAGACGGATTTTTGGTACAGTGGCGATAATTTGCGCCGTATCCCTGTTGGCTTTTGGCTGCGCCAAGCAAGTTGAGGTGGGCCCTGAAGAGCCCGCCGAACCGGCCGTGACCGAAATCGAGCCGCCCCATACCCCGTGGGAGCCCGGTGATGCCTGGCCCGGAGAAGCCGAGGCTGAAGCCCTGGATGACACCGGGGATCGCGATCGTGATGGCGAACTGGCAGTTCTGGAAGGCCGCACTTCGGCTCCGCTGTTGCCCGTGTACTATGATTTCGACCGCTCAAATATTCGTGCCGATCAGGAAGAGCGTTTGATTCACAACGGCAACTACCTGCTGGACAATCCCGGCACCCGGGTGCGGATTGAAGGCAATACCGATGAACGCGGCACCCGCGAATACAATATGGCCTTGGGTGAGCGCCGGTCCCTGAGTGCCAGAAAATACCTGATTGACATGGGAGTTTCTGCCAATCGCCTGGAAACCCTCAGCTATGGCGAGGAAAGACCCATCAGCTTCGGTCGCGACGAGCTTTCCTGGTCCTTGAACCGGCGGTCCGATTTTGTTATCCTCAGATAAGAGCTTGCTGGCAAGTGATCACTGGGGCAAAATGGTAAGCGGCCACAGGATGCTGCGGGATGTGGTGAGCTCCGGCGGCACGCGTACGCCAGTACGTGAGCCGGCCCGATCGCCGCAAGATGCGTTCCCCTGTGATCGCTTACGTTTGTCGGTCTGCCGGTGGGCAGCAATGGCTGGCGGTTTGAAATTAACAGTTTTATGAGGGCGAACTACGGAAATCCGGGGCGGGCGTGACCCGCTCCGGATTTTTTGCATTATGCCAAAAAAAAGCAGGAAAAGGAGTAACCAGAATTATGAAGAACAAGTTTGCGGCACCGTTGCTGGCCATGTTTTTGCTGACGTTGTTTTTTGTCCTGCCTTCAGTGGCGGTCGGTGGCAGTATCGCCACCGTCAGCGTGCAGAAGGTGCTGGATAATTCGGCGGCGGCCATGGATGCCCGGCGCAAGATCGAGGCTGAGTATGAAAAACACCGGGAGTCCTTGCAGAAAGATCAGGCTGAACTGGAGGCCATGCGTGAGGAGATCGAAAAGAAAAGCACGGTCTGGAGTGAGCAGGTAAGGAGCCAGAGGGAACGCGAACTGGAACGCCGGATTCGTGAATTCGAAGCCCGTAACGAGGATGCCCAGCATGCCGTCCAGAGTGTGGAGCAGGAGTTGATGGAACCCGTTTTACAGGCCCTGAACGACATCATCGAAGAGGTTGGCCGCGACAACGGTTACGAGCTGATCCTGGATTATACCGAAAAGGGGCTGCGCACCCGTACCGGCCTGTTCTATGCCGATGACGCCCTGGATATCAGCCTGAAGGTCCAGGAGAAACTGGATCAGCGGCTGAAATAAAGTAGCGCCCGGCAAAGACATTTTCTACCCTGAACACGTCCGGCCGTACCGCAACGCTGCGGTACGGCCGGACGTGTT